>DATICR010000098.1:0-14085 GCA_035456745.1 Ignavibacteriaceae bacterium | reverse complement strand
AAAACACCTTCTCCTTCCCTGTTTATATAAAACTGCGGTTCCTGAACAGGATCAAAAAAACGAAGCCGGTTTAATCTTTTGGGAAGTTCATCTACTTTCGACTGAGAATACTGCTCTCCCTTGTTTATTCTAAGCTCCCTGGTAATAACATAATCTTTCGTATTGGCATTTCCCAGAACTTCTATTTTATCAATTGTACGTTCTTTTCCTTTTTGAATATCAAGATGTATATCGGCGAGACTTTCATTCTTTAAAGAGTCATAGTACACATAAACTGAATTAATAATTATTTTCGCAAAAGGATTGCCGGAATTTTCAAAATAAACGAGTGAATTATCTACAGACTGTTCTATATCATATTTACTTAAAATTTCCCCCTCAAGAAAATTAAATAACGGGAAAACTTTTACAGTATCAGTCGAATCAGCGCCGGTAAAAATAAAATGATTTACATAAGTAGGACTACCTTCTGTCACTGCAATATTAATTATTATTTTCTGAGAATCGGTGGAAAGGGACACAACCGAACTGTCAAATTTGAAGTCAAGATAACCTCTATCAGATAGTTCTGAAGCAATCCTGGTTTTAGCAGAATCAAGTAAACCGGGAACCAGTTTTTCACCTATAATTATTCTGCTCCAGTTAGCATAATCATCAGCATCAAACTCATTGTTCCCTGTTATATTAATCTTTTCGACTGACTGGGCAAAAATGGATGAGATGAATAAAAGAAAAATAGGTATGTAATTAACGGGGTTTAACATCCAGTAACTTCATTTTTTTGCCGATTATTTCCACCTCAACCCGGGGTAAAAATTCATCCGTTTCCTCCGGCAAAATATTACAGACATCCATCCGGGCGGCGTTCACGGCACCAAGCGAAGTTCCTAATTTTAACGATTCTTCAAAAGTCAAATCCTTATACCACCCATAAACTATTCCCGCCACAAAACTGTCACCGCTTCCGGTTGAATTAACAATTTTAACAGAAGGAGGCATGATTCTGAAATGAAAGTCAAAATTTGAAGCATAAAATGCCTCTCCGCCATTTGTTATATAGCTTTGTTTTATTCCGTCATAATACAAATCATTCAGGAAGGATATTATACTTTCTTCCGTATCCAGATTAGTTTTTAATGATTGATTTATCTCATCGATATTATTGTGCAGAATAGTTGGACTGGATTTAATACAATCGGAAAGATGATTCCCATAAGTATCACAAACGGAGATTTTATCAAATCGGTTAGCGGTTTCTATCCCGAAAGGAAAAATTGAATCCGAATTCTTACAGGGAGAGCTTCCGGAAAACACAACGATCTCACAATTCATTATGATCTTTTCCAGTTTCTCCTTAAACAGATTTACTTCTTCCTCTGTGACCTCAGGATTTGTTCCAAACAGACTGGTAAGTTTTTCGTTTTCTTCATCTATTATAACTATCCCTTCCCGCGTTTCGGATTTTATATTTATGGATGTAAAATCGATATTTTCTTTTTTTAACAAATTACGGAACTCTTTACCATTTGCGCCGCCCACAGGTAAAAAAGCAAGATTATATGCATTGAAATGATTTAACTGGCGGCTTACATTTATTCCTTTGCCGCCTGCAGCAAGAGTTACCTTACCATTACGATTATTCCCGGAATAATGCACCTCCTTAAAAAAGTACCTTCTCTCAAGCAGCGGATTTAAAGTTACGGTTACTATCATAACCTGAATCGATAATCATCTCCATACAATGGAGTAATCAGTCTGTAATCTCCAAAGCCTGTTTCATCGACAAAGACAAACTGCCTGTTCATCTGATAATATTGCCAGATTTCGTAAGGTTTGGAATCATATTCAAAAGGATGCCTGTCCACATTATTAGGAGCGCCAAGAATAATAAACACCATTCCGCGGTCTGTTTTCCATCCCTTTGTATAATGCGAAAAATGATCATTCGCATATTGAATTCTGCGATAATATTCATTGAATACTTCATTTTCATCAGTTGAAGGAGACGGATCTTTTTTCTTCCAGAAATTTATATAACGTTTAGTCTCATCGTCTTTTGTTTTTGCATCCTTGATATAATCGATCTCATTTGAGGTGGCAATATATACAAGCTGATCTATAGCTTCGTCCAGATCTTTCACGGTTGTGGGAACGCCCTGCCATCTGGAGAAAAATGCTTTATTAGTTGTCGATAAGACAGAATCATTTTTATCCAGGGCAGTGACAGTCAACTGATAATTTCCGAGACTGATTGAACTATCCTTTATCGTATTAAAGAGTTGAGTTTTCCCTGAATCAAGATGCTGCTCCACACTGCTCTGGTAAATAATATCATGTTTTTCGTTAGAAATTGTATAATGAAGTTTTACATCTTCAGCTGTCTTTGAGTATGCTTCAAAGAAGACAGGAACACCATCGGTTTGAGTGGCAACATTCCCTGAAACGTTAGGAAGAATTTTCTTTGAATCGGTTGTTTCAGAAGTTTTGGAAATCAAAATTATATCACTCAATGCAACCTTACCATTTAAAGATCTTACTGTAAAAGGATCTTCAGTTGAAAATTCCTTCTTTGATTCTTTATCCTCGACAGCACTTCTGATGGTATATTTACCTGGAGGGAGATAAAATGATTTAAAGCTCAGATTATAATTATTTTTGCTATTTGTCTGTTCAAAGTCTTTTTCATTTACCTCTTCATTCCAGATCTTCTCTGTAATGAGCTTATCTTTATTCTCATCAAATACAGAGATTGTAACTGTATAACTTGCCGTAAATCCCTTATCGGATTTCACAAACTGTATTTGAGTATAGGGAACCTGTACGAAAGCATCCACCCTGGTCTTCCCACTGTCCGGAGAATAAAAATTCAGAAAGTCATGATAAAATTTAGGCAGAGATCTGGTTTCATCCGGATTATCTGCTGTTTCCACCTGTGCTTTTACTGTCTGGAAAACAAGTAACAGCAAAATTAATTTTATTAAATATTTCATTTTTAACTCCCGTTCCGGGAAATATTAGCGTATAAATCATATTCGTTGCAATCAAAAATATCGACCTTATAGAAACTGCCTGGATTAAGTAACTGACCATCAGCAGGAATAAGGATTTCACCATCTACTTCAGGAGCATCACGGTATGATCTTCCAACATAATATTCCCCTTCTTTTCCTTCGATTAAAGCCGTCAGGCTCTTATTTAATAATTTTTCATTCTTCTTTAATGATATTTCTTTCTGGATTTCCATAAGGATATCTTTTCGTTTCAATTTGATTTTTTGCGGTACAGGATCACCGAGGATAAAACTGCTTGTGTTATCCTCCTGAGAAAATGTAAATGCTCCAATCCTGTCAAATTCAGTTTCTTTAACAAATTTACAAAGTTCGTTGAATTCTTGCTCGCCTTCAGCAGGATAACCTACAATGAAGGTGGTACGCAATGTCAGACCAGGAATTCTTTCTTTCAAATTTTGCAGCAGAGCTCTGATCCTTTTTCTAGTTGTACCTCTTCTCATTGATTTCAGTACATTATCAGATATATGTTGCAATGGAATATCAATGTATTTACAGACTTTTGGATTATTAGCTATAACATCAATAAGGTCATCAGGAAATTGTGAAGGGTAGGCGTACATTAACCGAATCCATTCAATCTCTTTTATTTCACTTAATCTGTTCAGAAGCTCTGCTATTTTCCGCTTGCCGTATATATCTGTACCATAATCAGTTGTATCCTGCGCTATTAAAATAAGTTCCCTGGTATTATTTCGTGCAAGGAAAGAAGCTTCTTCAATTAAATTTTCAAGCGGTTTTGATTTATGTCTGCCGCGCATCAATGGAATTGCACAAAAAGAACAGGGGTGATTGCATCCCTCTGAGATTTTTAAATATGCTGTGTGCGAAGGAGTGGATAAAAGCCGCTCACCCAATAATTCATATTTTAATTCACCGCCTAATTCATGGATAATTTCTTCGTACTTCTCCGTTCCGAAATATGCATCCACCTCAGGAATTTCCTTTTTAAGATCATTCATATATCTTTCTGAAAGGCATCCCGCAACAATAATTTTTTTAATCTTCCCTTTTTCCTTTAATGCTACAGAATTCAGAATGGTATTTATCGATTCCTGTTTTGCCGCTTCTATAAAGCCACAGGTGTTAATTATCACCGTATCAGCATTAACCGGATCATCTGCTATACTGAGATTGTTTAATTTGAGTTGATTCAGTAATCGCTCAGAATCAACTGTATTTTTCGAACAGCCAAGAGTAACTACACTTACTGTGTTATTTAATTTAGTATTCATATCAATTATTCAGTGGGCAAAATTTTTAAGATACAGAAGAATAACAGGTGCGGTATACAGGAGAGAATCAAACCTGTCAAATATTCCACCATGACCGGGGATCAATGAAGAAGAATCTTTAACTCCGGCATCTCGCTTAAATAAAGATTCAATCAGGTCTCCGATTTGCCCAAAAATACCTATAATAATTCCTAAAATAATAACTGATATCCAGCTTAGGAAGTCTAAAATAATTACTTTGGCCAGCATCATAGTCAAGATTGAAAAAATAAATCCGAAGATAGCTCCTTCCCAGCTTTTTTTAGGACTTACACGGGGAAAGAGTTTATGTTTTCCCAGACTCAAACCGCCAAAAAATGCTGCGGAATCGCATATCCAGATTGTTGCCAGGATTGATATTATGAGCAAACCGCCACGTTTGTATAAATAATCAATCCTTGGATAAAATTCGCGTATAGCAATTAAGGCATTTGCAAAAAATCCTATATACAAAGTTCCCAGAAATGTTGCTCCAATATTTATTATCGCAGAACCTTTATTCCGGAAAAGTTCAAATAAAGTAAGAACAATTATCAGTACCAGCATCAATAAATAAATATCAAGATAATGAAAAAATTCATTTATCAACAGCAGCAGAATAAAGATAATTCCCACCCAGAAATTTGTATAAATTTCTTTATTCTTAACAAATCTGCAGAATTCATAATAGGAAACAAGAGCTACAATTGAGGCAAAGAGGAAAAAATATATATTCCCGAAATAGCTTGCTGCTACTATTACAGGAATGGCAACTATGGAAACGAGAACTCTTGTTGTCGTATTGCCAATGGCCATTAGAAATTATGCTTCCTCATCACTTTCATCATCCTGCCCGCTCTTTAATTGTTCAATGAAATTTAATGCGGCCTGAACATCTTCTTTTCTAACATAAAGTTTAACCAGGGAAAAATCTCCGGGTGCGGGAAAATTTCTATCTTTCTGTGATAACATCGCCGCTTTTATTCCTGCACTTTCCAGATTATCTTTCAACATTTCCACATCATATTCCTGACCCGATGTGTAGACAACTTCCCAGTTTTCCTCTGTCCATTCCTCAGGCGGGATGAATAACTTATCATCCACAAGCCTGGTACCACAATCGGGACAAATAGTTATCCCCTCGATATACTCATATTCACAATTTGGGCATACAGGCATAGAACCTCCTTATGTTAAACTGATTTTAGAATAATATTTCTTAATCGTAATGATCAAACCTATCATAATTATTGTCAGTAAAACTATCATTAGAAATGCAGAATTCAAATCCACATTTGTGTCAGGGGTCGTATCTATAAGGTCCTGATTACCAATTATAAAATATACCATTATGGCGATAAAATTATTTGTAAAATGGAGACTCATTGGAATTAAAATAGAATTGCTCTTATAAGCAGCAAACCCAAAATAAAATCCAAGGATTATCAGAGGTATCATGCCATAAGGATTAAAATGATACAAACCAAAGAAAATTGCAGTAATAAGAGCGGCCCAGACAGGTTTTATCCGCAGCTCAAAACTTTTTTGTATGAATCCTCTGAACATCGTTTCTTCACAAATCGCAGGAACTACTGCTACAACAGCAATCACAAGCACTGCCTCCCCAATATTATGCGCAGTTAATAAATCACCGTAAGTTTTTTCCACAAGTTCATTTAATGAATCAAGCGCTGATTTAATAGAATTAATAAAATGTGAGTTTGCTGCCCATATTTCGATAAAATGATTCTGTACCAAAATAAAGTATTGCAGCAAAGGAGTAAGTATAATAATGCCTATTCCGAAAAGAATAAATTCCTGCCAGGCAGGCACACGTATTCTGAGAATACGGGAAACATCTTCATAGAACCATTTTGAAAACAAAAGGGCCGGCAGTAATATGAAAAGAATCTGACCGCCCATTGTCATTAATCTGACAGAATTGATTGGGGCCGATTCAAAATTTATCCCGAAAATCACTAATGTAAGAATGCCGCCGACAATCTGGTATAATAAAAATCCGCCTATTAATCCTATAAATGCAGCTGCTATCGGAGAAATTCTTGGCTTGATTCCCCTTTCCTCAGACAGGCTGTCAGAATCATTTTTTTCCTGATTTTCGTCAGGATTTTCGTTTGGTGGTGATTGCGGCGAATTTAACTCATTCATTGAAGTGAAAATAATTAAATAACTTACTTTACGCAAAAATAACTAATTAAGGAAATCCTTGATTGTTTTTGAGAACATTTTTTGAACCCTGAATGGAGAAATTTATAAATGGTTCAGGATACAAAGCAGGATATTTAAATAATCACTTCTCCTATACCACATAATTAAAGAAAAAATAATTATTTGAGGATAGTTCCGGATGAGGATTGTAAAATATTGTGAGCGCTAATCGATAGAATAGATCTTATCTTTTAGATGTAAGTTTACCCTTTAGTCCCTGGTAAGCAGTTAACTCAGCATCAATTGAACCGATTACGACTTTTGTTTTCACTTTCACGGGGATTTTTAATGCATCATCCGACAGCCAGACAACAATGCTGCCTTCACTTTTGAACAATCCCCCTTCCTGAACAAGAGGTTCTACTATAATGCAATTAAATTTACCGGCTGTTACATCAATAGTTTCTTTTCCGAGATATCTTACATCAAGATCATAGACTTTATTTTTGTAGAAATTCTTAAGGTGTATTCTATCATTAATTTTCAGATTTGAATAGTCAAAAGTACGTGCAAGATAAAAAGCTGAAACTATATCATTTACATAAATAGGAATATCATATTGACCTTCACTCGTCTTGGCTTTTCCCTTTCTCTGATCGAAAAATGCAGAAAAGTCTCTGCTATAACTTCCTTCTCTTATGTGCTGCTCAAATCTCCAGGGAAATAATCCTTTTGAATCGATGTAGGTTTCATAGCGATCTCTTACTTTATAAATCCAGTCGAATGAAGGAACAGAATTCACTTCAAAAGTAACATGATAAGCTTCCCTGCCAGATATTCTTCTCATCTCGGGAATTTGCATAGTTGCGATACCAGCTGTAACAAATCCATATTTTACATCAAAGGTCAGTTTTTCCCCAACCTGGAAAGCATCGTTATCCAAAGTCCTGAATACAGGATCACTGCGTGTGGAATCAGTATTCCCGGCATATAATATAGCCGGTATAAGTGTAAAGAAAAACAGAAAATATTTCTTAAACATCTATTTTCTCCATTCTGCAAGAATAAACTTATAAATTTTTTCAATTTCATAAAAGACGTCGTTCATTTCGATACTACTCATACAATCCCGGTCATTACACTGTTCCCTTGTACAACCGGAACAGTCTATTTTGGGTGAAAATACAACTGATTTATTAGAATATGGACCCCATCTTTTTGCTGAACAGGCAGGAATTCGCGGATAAAATCCAATAGTATATTTGCCTAGAGCAGCTGCAATATGTATAGGTCCCGTGGAATTTGCGATGAATACAGAGCATTTACTAATCAGTGCAGTCAATTCATTCAAATCTAATTTCCCGGCCAGATTTAGTATCTGAGGTTTAATTCTTAAATTTTCACACAATTCAATTTCTGCCGGATTGCCCGTAAGAATGATATTTTTATTTAATTCATTATAAATCTTTTCGACAAGCAATTTAAACTTTTCCTGAGGAAGGTCAACAGAACTTCCCCCGCTTCCCGGATGGATTATAAATATAGGATTTTCTCTGTCTATCTCCGACTCTGAAAGCAACTTATCTATTTTAACCAAATTTTCATGTTTTGGTTTCAGATAAAAATTTATTTTCTCCGGATTAACGTCTTCCCTGATTCCAAATTTTGTTAGAAAGTTTACATTATATTCAAGCTCATGTCTTTCTGCATACTTCCTGTGTTCATAAATTTTTTGATTGAACAGAAAAGAATACCATCGATAACCTGTACCTATTCTGTTTTTGATCCGGCTTAGAAATATAATCAGAGATGTTAAGAAAGTGGGATAAACAATGATTGCTGTATCGAATTTATACCCCGATAATTTTTTTATATTTGCAAATAATGCAATTTTCCCCTTTTCTTCTTTAAGGGCAATAGTATTATCAATAAATGGATGATTGTTAACAAGTTCCTGGGTGTATTGACGCACGAGGAAAGTAATCTTGCAATCGGGCAGGTATTTTTTAACAATCGAAGCCAGAGGAAGTGAAAGCACGACATCACCAATCCTGTCTGTTCTTACTATCAATAAATTTTCGGGTTTTATCATTTTCTTGATACGTACGAATTATCTTTTATATAAAACCGCCAGTTAAGTTCGACAGATTTTTTAATACCGATTCTTGTCGTACACATTATTTTATCCTCAGGTATTTTTTTTTGATTTAGCAGATAAATCCTTCCGCTTATCAGATCTTCTCCATAATATTCATTCGATATTCCGAATGCCTGGCAGACTTTTCCGGGACCGCTCGTCAGATTATATTTTTCTTTTTCGTTTATCAGATTTCTTGAATATCTGTTCAAGGACATTTGTTCAATCCCGGTCACTGGTTCCAATGCACGGATCAGAACAGCTGTCCCCTGCCCTTCCTCTCCTGTAACAATGTTACTGCAGAAATGTGCACCATATGTAAAATAAACGTATAAGTACCCGCCTTCCCTGAACATTATTTCGTTTCTTTTTGTCTTACCGATAAATGTGTGAGCGGCTTCGTCAATTCTGCCGTCATATGCCTCCACCTCAACAATTTTTCCCGCTAAAAGATTTCCTGGATCTGATTTGACAAAGATTTTCCCGAGGAGTTCTTTGGCAACAGTTAATAGATCTCTTTTATAAAATGAACGCTTAAGCTTATCAAGGTTTGACAGATTCATAAGAAGGCAATAAAAGCATCGGGTAAGAAACTCTCACTCAAGTTTTGCTTTTATGTCATTTATTTTTTGTAAATAATAATCTTTTTTCTGCGGATTCTTATTTAATAGTTTTTCTAAGATTTTAATTGCTTCCCTGAATTCCCCCTGATTTACATAAATATTTGCGAGAGTTTCCGATACAATGGAATCACTGCCGGTCTTTAAAGAAATGGAATTGGTTCTCTGCCCTTCTAACGAATCAAAAGAAGATAATTCTTCCTCCAGACTAATATTTTTACCTGCTCTGATCACATTGTCATTTTCAATAGCCGATCCGGATTTATTTGTCTCTAAAAAGATTCTCTGCTTCTTCAGGCTTTCAACTTCACGACGATAATACTCATATACTTTATTGGAATTTATCAACTCGCTCCCTTTTCGAAATGCATCAAGAGCTTCTTTATATTTGCCAAGCAGATTTAGGGTCTTCCCAAGCATAATATGAGCAACCGGATAATTCGGATAATCTATAATCCCTTCATTCAGAATTTCCAGGGCTCTTTCGAAATTATTTTTTTCGATTTCATTATTTGCTACTCTCACAAACAGCGGGGATTGCTTATTATATTCATATATAAGATTTACTTTTTCGCTGAATGTCTGTGATGATCCTGCCAACTTATTAAGCTTTGGTTAATGCATGTTTAATGGATGTAAAAGAGACAAAGAAAAAGCCAAGAAAAAATAATATCTGAAACGGCAAAGCAGCTATTTCAAGAAAATAAATTGAAGAACCAATTCCCACAAGACAATAGACTGCCATAATAGCTTCCACAAATACAGAAAATTCAATTTTCCTCGAAAGATATTTTTTCCCCATCCAGGTGTCACGCTCCGATACTACCTTGAATTTCGGTGTTCTTACAAATTCACTTTTCCTGTTAAGCAGTCCTTCAATTACGGCACGTGAATTATTTACGGCAAATCCCATACTCCCTGCCATAAATAAGGGAAACAAAACGATTTTCTTTCTCCAGTCGGTTCGTATGTCCTTTTGTGAATATAAATAAAAAAGAAAAGAGCTTACGAAGGCGAGTACAAATAAAGATAGTATGGCAAAGTAAACCTGATGAGGACCGCTGTTTTTAATAAAAATCAGAGGTACATTCAGAATTGCAGTTAAAAGTATGAAAGGAAATACAATGTTATTAGTAAGATGGAAGGTACTCTGCAGTTTCACACGGAAAGGGATATTCGCTCTCCATACAAGAGGAAGGATTTTCTTGGCAGTTTCGATTGCACCTTTTGTCCACCTGAATTGCTGTGTTTTTAAGGCATTGATTTCTGAGGGTAATTCTGCAGGAGATGTAAAATCTTTAAGAAAAACAAACCGCCAGCCATTCAACTGGGCTCTGTAGCTGAGGTCAAGATCCTCAGTCAATGTGTCTCCATTCCAGTTGCCGGCGTCTTCAATACACGCTCTTTTCCAGATACCGCCTGTGCCGTTAAAATTAATAAAGAATCCTGCTTTATTTCGTACAGTCTGTTCAATTACAAAATGACCATCGAGAGCCAGGGCCTGCGCTTTAGTTAGAATAGAATAATCTCCGTTGATATGCTCCCACCTGGTTTGTACCATACCAACTTTATCATCCGAGAAAAAGGCAAGGGTCTTCTTTAAAAAAGATTTATGAGGAATAAAATCAGCATCGAAAATAGCAATGTATTCACCCTTTGCTGTTTTCAATCCTTCCTTCAATGCACCTGCTTTGAATCCCTCCCTGGTACCTCTCCTGAGATGAACTATATCGAATCCTTCATTTTGTTTTTTTTCAATGATCCTTGCTGTAATGGATGTTGTTTCATCAGTAGAATCATCAAGTACCTGAATTTCCATCATATTTTTTGGATATTCGATTTCACAGACTGCATTGATTAATCTTTCCACTACATATAATTCATTGTATAGAGGGAGTTGAATTGTAACCTTGGGAGTAAAATCATCTACCGTCTTTGAAGTATGTTTCACATTACGATATTTATTATGATAATAAATCATTATAAAACCGTGACAGCCAAAGACGAAAAGAATACATAATGAAACGAAATAACTAATTAGAACAACATTGTCCATTTTTTAACCTTTATATAATAATTACCAACCTGAAACAGTGTCTAACAGGATATCTTCAGTTATCAAATCAATAGCAGTTTGTATTGCCTCGTTTCTCTGGTTAAAATTTCCACCGGATGGGTAATCGCCAAAATTTGTAAATTTTTTATCAAAAATAGTTTTTCGCTTTACCAGGTCTTTGTATGTTACCTGCACATTAATAGTAATTCTTCTGACCTCTACATTTTCACCCGCAGATACAACAGCAGGGGCATCACTTAATGGTAAGATTACACAATCAAGCTGGGCATCTGCATTAACTTTTTCGGTCACCTGTAAAGTATTATCATTTATAAACTTTTGAATCAACTGTTGTGTCAGCAATTCTTTCAATCCGGGTTCACCTGAACCACTTCTATCTTCGGCAATTGGTATCGCAATCGTTTTAAGATGCTGTGGTACTGAAGCTCCTGTAAAAGAATAAACACAGCACCCTGTAAAATTAATCACGGTTAGAAATATAAACAAGAAAATTATAATATTTGATGCCTGGTGCACATAATGCAGAATGTGTTTTTGTGCAAAAAACGACGTTTTAAAGACCATGTTCTTTTATCTTCCTGTAAAGGGTTCTTTCGCTTATATTAAGTAATTCTGCAACCAGACGTTTATTCCCGCGGGTTTTATCAAGTGCATTTTTGATAGCTTCTTTCTCGACCTCATTTAGTGGTAATATTTCTCCAGGTGTATTATTCTGCAAAACTACTTCTTCCTGCCGCTGATGAATCAGATCCTTTAACTCAATCAGGTCTTTCTTTATTTCAAATAAAGCACGATATAACAACTCGCGGTCAACTTCCTCCGGGGTACGTTTTACAAAAATAGGCAGATTGCGTGGTGAAGTTTCTTCTTCAAGCGGAGGGTGCAGAAGAGATATGAAAGAAGAAGAATCAAGCACTCCATTCCTGTTCAATGCTATAGCTGTTTCAATAGTATTCTTTAATTCACGAACATTCCCGGGCCATGGGTAATTCTTTAGCAGTTCCATTGCTTCATCAGTAATCGGCCGGGGTTTAATACTATTTTGTTCTGCGTGGATCTTTACAAAATATCTGGAGAGATCTTCTATATCACGCTTTCTTTTCCTCAATGGAGGAATAGTTAATGAAACCGCTTTTAACCGGAAGTACAGATCCTCCCTGAAATGTCTTGCATCTACTTCTCTTTGAAGATCTTTATTGGTAGCTGCTATAATCCTGATGTCAACTTTGGTTACAGTCTCCGCTCCGATTTTCATAAATTCACTTGTTTCAATTGCCCGCAAAAGTTTAACCTGTGTATGAAGCGGCATTTCTGCTATCTCATCCAGGAAAAGGGTTCCGCCATCAGCTATCTCAAAATAACCTTTCCTGCTTTCTATGGCACCGGTGAATGATCCCTTTTTATGCCCGAATAATTCACTTTCAAGGATGCCTTCAGGTATCGCTCCGCAATTAACACTGACCATCTGTTTATCTGCTCTGTTGCTGTATCCATGAATTGCACGGGCAAATATTTCTTTTCCGACACCACTTTCACCATATATCAGAACAGAAATATCCGATTTGGCAACTTGCATGGATATATCTGCAAGATCATTGATTTCTTTGGATGATCCAATGATACCAAATTTATTCTTGAATTCTTCTGTTGTCATTTCAACTCAAAGTAGATAAAATCAGATGTTAAATATATTATTTTTTGACACTTAATTAAAGATTTTGGCTTTAATTGTAACTTCAGACACTCAGCCTAAGTCCGTCTTCGGCAATGATTACCGGCATATCTACGTTTGTGGATCTTAATTTTATTTCTTGCGTATCTTCATCCGACAGGTGAGTTATTACAATTCTGCGGGGTTTAAGTTTATTGTAAACTGAGACCAAATCATCAATGTTAGCATGAGCCGCTTCAGCTATAAATAAATCGATTTTGTAATCTTTAAAAAGATGAAGATCTTCGGCACCGCCAATGTCACCGGAATAATAAATATTTTTTTCTCCGTATTTAAATAGAAAACTCCCGCATGCATAGCTCAGAGAAGAATCGTACCTTTCATATTTTTTCAGATGAGTATTACTACGGCAAATAAACGATAACTCTGAACTTACTGTTATCTCTTCGCTGAAATCATAACCTCTATAGTTAATAAAAAAATCAGTTCTTTCCATAAATATGTAGGAGGTTTGTAGATAATCTTTTATGGTTTTTATCAATGAGCGGTGTACAAAAATGGTAAGAGGTTCTTTTCTGTTCACCATTTTCATTTGTACTATTAGAGAAGTTAATCCGCTGTAGTGATCCGGATGAAGATGACTTAACAGTACGCCGCTTATTGAGTTATATGATATATTTTGTTTGAGAAGTGCCCGGGAAATACCATCACCTGCATCGACCAATAAGTTATAAATAGAATCTGAAATAAGAAGAGAAGAATGAAATCTGGTCAATGAGGTTTTCCCTGAACCCGTTCCGGGAAAGGTTATATATAAACTCATTATTGAATCATGGGAACAATGCGGCCATTTAGTTTAAATTGTTTATTTACAAGCTGTAAAAAATCATCGGCTTCTTCACGTTGTTTAAATTCGCCGACAAAGACAACTATGAACTCGCTGCCACCGACTGTTTTCTTCTTCACGAAAGAATGATAGCCGGAATCTTCAAATTGTTTTTTTAATGCTGCCGCGTTGGAATCTTTGCTGAAAGCTCCAGCCTGAATTGTGTATTTATAATCTCCATGATTATCTTCGATTACCGGACT
>DATICR010000097.1:0-5031 GCA_035456745.1 Ignavibacteriaceae bacterium | reverse complement strand
ACAAATTCGAAAGAAAAAAAATTTTGTGAATGGGATAGTTCTATGGGAGCATCATTCAAAAGAGGATCAGGGAGTGCACGGGATTCATCGAAGATTTTGAAATCTGTAAGATATACTGGAGGAATATATTTGTTATCTTCTATCTCATCAGGGAAAAAAGTATTAAATCCGTTTACACCCCCAAAGAAAATCTCACCCCGTGAACTTACGAAATGAGCCTGTTCACTAAATTCATTGCTTTGAAGTCCGTCATTCTTATCATAATTCCTGAACTTTCCCGTTTTAGGATTGAACTTCGAAAGCCCCTTATTTGTACTCAGCCAAAGTGAACCATTTTTATCAGGTTCAATCCCATAGACCACATCATTTGGAAGGCCGTCTTTTACAGTGAAATTTGTAAAAGAATCTGCAACAGGATCATACCTATTCAACCCGCCGCCTTTTGTTCCGAACCAAACTAAACCATCATCGTCTTCATAAATCGAAAAGATATAGTTATTGGTAAGGGAGGAATTGTTATTAATGTTAAATTCCGGTTTAGATGATTTTGTAAGATAAATTTTGAAATAATTATTTTTTTCAATAAAACGCGCAACTCCTTTCTCAGCAATCCCAACCCAGAGTCCGGTTTTATTTCCGGTATAAATTGCTGAGATTAGACCAACCGGGATAGTTTTCGGATTATTATCATCAGGATAAAAATGTTTGAATAATTTCTTTGAAAGATCAAAAGAGCTTATTCCCCCGTTTAAATAACCAAGCCATAAAATATTCGATTTTTTATCATACTCTAATGTTGAAATGTCATTTGAAATAGGGCTGTTATTAGTCTTATTATGTCTGTATTGTTTGAATTTTCCACTCTTCTCGTCAAAGCTGTAAAGACCTCCCGAAAAAGTTCCGATCCAGATTGTACCATCGGATGATTCGGATAATGTGCTTATGTAAGTTTGTTCTGCAGTTGTGCTGTTTACTCCAATTGTATAACGAGTTAACTTTTTTCTGTACCTATCATAACGGGTCAGAACATTACCCAATGTAGCAACCCATAATTTATCGTCCATATCCGATAAAATAGAGATTACAGGATTACCCAATTGATCTCCTGTTTTATCAGGATTGTCATAATGATGTACAAATTTGTGCTTCTGTTTATCTAATATTCTTACACCATTTCCAAAAGTACCAACCCAAAGTATTCCTGATTTGTCTTCATATAATGTTAAAACATTTTCATCCAGGTATTTCACTAATGTTTTATTTTTAATATTATTAAAATATAATCCTCTGTCATATGTCCCAATCCATATTCCTTTTTCTGTTGTGGTCGATGTTTCACGAATCGAATTTATAAGACTGTGGGAAATATTTGTAAGACTGCCTATATCATTCAGATATCGGTTGAATTTTGATGTTTCAGTATCGTAAGTATTTATTCCGGTCCCCCAAGTCCCAATCCAAAGTAATCCGTTCTTATCAAAAAAGATATTATTAATATTATTACTGCTTAGGCTGTTAAGATCCAAAGCGTTATAACTGAAATGATCGAATTTTCCCGGATAAAGCTTTGCTAGTGAAAATTTAATCAAACCCTGTCCTGTTGCAGCCCAGAGATTACCGTTATTATCTTCTGTAATCGATCGGATGCTGTTTGAAGAAAATGAAAAATGTGTGAATGTTTGCGTTGATCTGTTAAATAGATTCAGACCTCCGTTATGAGTCCCGGCCCATATATTATGCTTAGAATCTTCAAACAAACAGAGTACATAATTATCACTGATTGTAAAGGGGACATTTAATTTATTAGTGAAGTGATAAAATTTGTTCTCGGCATAAACATATCTGTTGAGACCGCCATGTTCCGTTCCAATCCATAAATCCCCCCGGCTGTCACTCAGGAGACACCAAATACCATTATCGGAAATCGAATTGGAGTCATCAGGATTATGTAAGAATACTTTAATATTATAACCATCATATCGGTTAAGACCATCCTGAGTTCCAAACCACATAAATCCCCGGGCATCCTGTACGATGGAAGTCACAGTAGATTGCGAAAGCCCTTGTTCAAGACTTATTTTTCCAAACTCAATTCCTGCAGGCTGTGCCGTAAGCCGGATAATGAATACTAATCCTGTTAGAACTGTATATATTGTATGCGATAAAATTCTCAATGTTCAGATTGTAATTATCAGAAATAAAGTTCGAATCGTAATTTCGAAATTAATATTGTACAATACAAATCTATGAATTAAATACATTGGCTAGTTAAAAGATTTTTTCCGGAAATTTTAGTTATGATATTATAATTCTTAATGATTACTTAATCCTCAATTAACATTTTCTTAATCTTTCCTGTTTATATTTAATGGTAAAAAGGCGCAAAGTAATCATGAAAAATAGTGATGTTTCAAGTATATAATAATTCCGGAGGTATTTTTATGGACAATGATAATGTGAAAAGCAGAACCAAAAAATTTTTATCACTGACGATCGGGAAAAATTCTCAACATGGTATGTTAGAAAATTTGAGAAAACCCAGACTCATTCCACTTCGGGACAATTGCCATCCAGCTAGGATTACGAGTGAAAATGAATGGAATCAGGAATATTATATTATTTACAATTCGTATGTGCTTGAGGATAAAAATATTTAATTGAAAACATTCTTTTAAATCTACCAATCCAATAATCTTGTTTCAGACAATTTTATGTTCCTGCATTCTTTCTGATGATTCGGGTATTCTTTGAGGAGTATTTATTTTTCGCCTCTTAAAAGATCGGAATGCATAGAAAAACTGAGCAATATAGTGAATAGGGAAGCTGGAAATTAATCCATACCTTTGCGCTTTTTCATTGTCAGGGAAATATGAAGTTTTGAAAATCCAGTCCCATATTGCAAGCTTGGTGGAAAAATTCCTGTTTCTGCCTTTTCCGGTTGTATGATGCCAGCGGTGCATTTCCGGACCATTAATTATAAATTGTAACCGTCCTTCCTTAATGTTCAGATTTGAATGAATATACATTCCCCACACTGCACTGATTACTCCTTTATATGCTACAACTGCAGGAGGGGCGCCAAGCAGCACAATCGGGGTAAATTCAATGGTCTGGTTGATTAAAATTTCAAGAGCATGGGATCTTGAACCTGAAAGCCAGTCGACTTTTTCCGGTGAATGATGAGCTTCGTGAATCCGCCAAAGCCATTTGTTTTTATGCTGCCATCTGTGCATCCAGTAGATATAAAAATCGTGAGTAATAGTAAAAAATATTAATTGAATCCAGATAGGAATATTTGAAAATAAAGATAGCCGAGAGACTCCTGAAGTAGAATCCATAAAATGGATAATATAATTGAAGATAATTATTCCAAGTATATAGCTTTGTGCAATTGTATAAAGTGCAAGATCATCAAAAAATCCTACCCGCAGGATCTTCTGTCCTTTATTATAAGGGAAGATTCTTTCCAGAATGATAAAAATTACTGCAAAAGAAGCTATCAGGATCATTGAGATTAATTCTGCAGTGGACAGTGAGTTAAAATATTTTACTGCTGAATCGTAGATATAACTAAATAATTTCATTTTATATTTATAAAAACTTACTTTTCAATTTCATTTTGAACACTCGTCTTTGTCCTGCGTAACTTCTTCAGGTTCATAAGCTCACTATCATATACTCTTTTAATTCCATCCCCAAGTGCAGCTTCAATATCCCGAATGTTGGCAACAAGTCTTTCAAGTCCGATAATTTCGACTGAAGCAGCCTGATCAGTACCCCACATTGCGCGGTCAAGCGTAATATGTCTTTCAACAAAACTGGCTCCGAGTGAAACCGCTGCCCAGGTTGGAGCAAGTCCAACTTCGTGACCTGAATATCCTATCGGCACATCCGGATATTTTTTCTTTAAAGTAAGAATCATTCTCAGATTTAATTCTTCATTTTTACAGGGATAAGAGGAAGTTGAATGTGCAATTAACAGATTCTCAGTACCAAAAGTTTCTACCGCATTTTCTATCTCTTCAAGAGTTGACATCCCCGTGGATATTATCAGGGGTTTGTTAAGAGATTTGTACTTCAGAATTAAATCATCATCTGTGAGAGAGGCGGAAGCTAATTTATAAAGAAGGGGATTGAATGATTCAATAAAATCCACAGATTCCTCATCCCAGCAAGAAGAAAACCAGATTATATTTTTTTTATCACAGTATTCTACAATTTGTCTGAATTGTTCTTTTGAAAATTCCATTTTATGGCGATATTCGATGTATGTCATCCTCCCCCATGGAGTATCTCTTTCAATGTGCCATTGGTCTTTAGGTACACAGTTTTCAGGTGTGCGTTTCTGAAATTTCACCGCGTCGCAGCCGGCTTTTACAGCACCATCAATCATTTTTTTTGCTATCTCAACAGAACCATTATGATTTATTCCAATCTCAGCTATAACGAAAACTGGTGCGTTGTCTCCGATTATTCTGTCACTAATAATCCGTGATCTTGTCAGCATAGTGCCCTCGATTTATTATTAGAAAATCAGTTCTCAGCTTTCAGAGCAATAAGAAGCTCAGCAAATTCTCTGAATGCTCCGTTTCCTCCTTTATTTTCACAAATGTAATGAGCAATATTTTTTATAAAAACTGTACCATCGGCGGGAGCCGCACTTAAACCTACTTCAGACATGAATTCCAGGTCGTTAACATCGTCACCTATATATGCAATGTTTTCTTTATCAAGCTGATGCTCTTTCAGAATATCAGCCAGAAGATTTTTCTTGTTTTTAACCCCGCGGTAAAAATGTTTAATTTTTAATTTTTCAGCACGCTTTAAAACAGAATCCGATAATTCACCGGTAATTATACCGGTTTCAATTCCTAGTATATTTCTTAATCTTTCAACACCCATTCCATCTCTTATGGAAAATCTTTTCATCACTTCGCCTTCGGATGAATAATAAACGCCTGTGTCGGTTAGAACTCCATCTGAATCTGTAAGTACTAATTTGATCGCAGCAGCCTTTGCCACCAGATGCAT
>DATICR010000096.1:0-2746 GCA_035456745.1 Ignavibacteriaceae bacterium | reverse complement strand
GGAATACTATATTTAATCATAGTTGAGGGATTAAAAGGATTAGGATAATTCTGGCTCAATGAGAATTCCAGTTTATAATTCACTTCAACTTCAATCTCTTTTGAATATTCAAATGAACCGTCAAAATCAATCTGCTTAAGGCGATATGAATATTTTCCTGAAGTGATATTGCCATCAGTAAATGAATAAGATTGAGGTTCGGTAGTCGTACCATTGCCTTCAACAAATCCGATCTTTTCCCAATTGCCGACTGTCGATCCGCCTTTAGGCGAGACCTCGCCTCCGGCGGGTTGTCGATTGACGAATTGCTTCTCTACAGCAAAACCTTTATTGTTAGTTTCAGTGGAAGTTGTCCAGTTTAACACCACATTACCTTCGCAGATATTTGCAATAAAACTTATCATCTCTACAGGTATAGTTTCCCCTTCCTGCACTGAAAGGATCTGGTTAACATTAACGTTATAAAATTTATCTATAACACCATCAGGCCAATCAATTAAAATGGAATCAACTGTTAATGCATCTCCAAAACCAAAGTGTGCAATGAGTGAATTTTGACTTGAGGTGCCGCCTCCTGTCTGTGTTGATATTACCCTTGTCTGACTAACCTGTTGTCCATTTATTAAAGCAGATGCCTTAATAACTGTTCCAATGCCAAGACTATTGGAACCGGTACCTGTACATTTAACGCCGAGCCAGCTATTGCTATTTCCGTTATTTAAGAAAAGCCGGTTATTACCGCCGAAATAATTATTAACTGCGATAAAAAGATCAAGGTCGCCGTCTTTATCATAATCAGCCCAGCTATCGCCCTCATTATAATTACCGTTTATTACGAGGGTTCCTGTAGTAACCTGGCTAAAATTACCGTTCCCATCATTTAACAGAAATAAATTATGTCCATCATAAGCGCTTGCAAAAATATCCAGGTCGCCGTCATTATCGGCATCAATCATTGCACTTCCACCTGCTGTATTTATTCCATTATGAGGAAGGCCGGTAACCCTGGTAAATGTTCCGTTTCCGTTATTATGATAAAGATAAATGTCGAATAAAGTATAAGTGAGAATTCCGGGAACAGTTAAAATATCCAGGTAGCCGTCATTATCATAGTCAGCCCAAGTAACCGAGTTAAAATGTTCAAGATCAGATACACTTGGATCCCCTGTAATTTCTGTAAAAGTTCCATCCTGGTTATTGTGGAACAATGAGTTATAAGCAGGTCCCGAATTTGCCACATACAAATCAGGATAACCGTCATTATCATAATCTCCCCAGGCACAGGCACTTGAATTTTTATTTTCGGTGACAATTATTCCGGTAAGTATTCTTGTGAAAGTTCCATTCCCGTTGTTATGATACAGAAAATTAGCGGAGGTACGATTACAAACGTACAAATCCAAAAATCCATCGTTATCATAATCGGCCCAGGCCGGACAGGTTGATGATCCTGCGTCTGTTACGATAGCTCCGGTTGTAATCTTTGTAAAAGTTCCGTCGCCATCATTATGATACAGGAAGTTATTCTCGTTATAATTGCAGACAAATAAATCGATGTTTCCGTCATTATCGTAATCACCCCAGCTGCATCCGTAAGAACTTCCGCCGTCATTTACAAGAGGACCTTCTGTTATTTTTTCAAATGTTCCGTCGCCCAAATTTTTATACAAGAAGTTATTTTTGTTGTCGGATTGATTATTAACAACAAAAAGATCTTCATTACCGTCATTATCATAATCTCCCCAGGCACAGCCGTAATTCCATCCGCCGTCATTTACAATTGCACCTTGTGTAACCAGGTCAAATGTCTGTGCGTAATTATTAATCGTTAATATTATAATAAAGGGAATTATGAAATAAAGAATATTTAGTATCCGGGGATTAAATAATATTCCGGATTTAGTTGGATTTGTAGAAATGTACATATGATCATTGTTCCGGTTTAATTTTTGAAAATTGTATTTATCCTTTATTAAATTTAGTTTCACAAAGGAATCACAAAGAACGCGACGAATTTAGTTTGCACAAAGAAAAAACGAAGTGCACAACGAAATTACTTTTTTTAGAAGGCTTAAAATCTTAAAGTATTTTTTAGTACACAAAGTCATCGCTGAAGCGATTTTTAATAAAGAACACAAAGTGACTCTGACTGAGAGACTTTGAGACTCAGAGACTATAATTATTTAATTACTATCATCTTCTTAACTGAACTCACCCTGTAATCCCTCTCTTACGAAGCGAGGGATATGTTAGAGGTGATGTCATTTTATCTTTAATCTTAACACCAATACATTGGAAGTTCTATCGGGCTCTTAGTCTCTCTGTCTTTTTATTTCAGTATCATCATTTTTCTTACGGATACGTAATTTCCTGATTCAATCCTGTAATAATATACACCGCTGGATAAATTACCGGCATTGAAAGTTACCTGATGGGATCCGGCTTTTACTATTCCATTCACTAATTCTGCAACCTGCTGTCCAAGAGTGTTATATATTTTCAGATTAACATATCCATCTTTTGGAATACTATATTTAATCATAGTTGAGGGATTAAAAGGATTAGGATAATTCTGGCTCAATGAGAATTCCAGTTTATAATTCACTTCAACTTCAACTTCTTTTGAATATTCAAATGAACCGTCAAAGTTGATCTGTTTAAGGCGATATGAATATTTTCCTGAAGTGACGTTGCCATCCGTAAATGAATATGATTTCGGTTCTGTTGTCGTACCATTACCTTCAAC
>DATICR010000095.1:0-5578 GCA_035456745.1 Ignavibacteriaceae bacterium | reverse complement strand
AGAGATGCTCTTAAATCAGGAATTGAACCATACCCTACATAAATCCCGTTTATTAGATTCCCGTAGATTTCATTGGCTCCCACCAAAGGAGATGAATTTGCGAGAGATAGCCCGATTGAATGACCGATAATAGAATTATTTCTCAGATTACCGTTACAACTGCTTAAGAAAATTCCGGGCATTGATCCGGAGTTTGAATATAAATAATTATAAATGATCTGGGCACCGGGTATCTGGCTTAGGCTTATTGCAAGGTTATTATTACTAAAAGTATTATTGCTTATTGTGATGCTGCTTTGTCCTGCTGCAAAAATACCATAATCAGTATTTGTAAAGGTGCAATAAGTGATTGATGGAACCTTGGTTGCTGAACCCGATAGACTTATTGCATAACTGCTGGTATTCTGAAAATCGCAATGATTAATTATGGTTTGATACTGGGAATAATTTGAGGAAATTAAGTTAACTGAATTCTTAAGGATACAGTAATTTATTGTGGTCTGCGCCCCCTGAAGCAGTTGTATCCCTGGCCCTGCAGTCTCAGAGCCAAAATCCAATATGAGTTTATGTGAAGAAGTTCCATAAATATGAGGATTACCTTCTGCAATAATACCTTTGCCATTATGGAAATTAATTGTACCGCCGTTTACAGTTTTTAACTGCCCGTTTCCTTTGATATGAATATTGGCATAACAGTCATATATTGCATTAACCGTAAGTGTAACTCCGTTTTCAATAATCATATCATCATAAAGAGTATTATTATTTATTGTCTCACTGGCGTATAGTTTTCCACCATATTTTACAACAGGGGCAATCTCATATAGGTAACCTTCGCCTGCTGAATGGGATAGAGTATATGAGAATGAAGACCCCGTAAATGTTGTATCAAAATATCCTTCATAATTTCGGAATCTATAATTAGTATAACCTGAAACTGGCCGGGTAAGTTCAATACAAACTGAATTAGCCATATTAGGTAGCAAATTAGCAACGAAGAAATATTTATCATCACTATATCCATTTCTGTCAAAAAATCCAGCCTGCCAGTTTGCAGTATGGGAAAATGGTACACAAGGTAATGTAAGATAATCCACAGTTTGAGGATTAGCATTATCACTGGGGAGAATATATCTACCTTGAATATAATTTCCATTATATGTCAGTTCCAGTAATTTGTCTCCCAGTCTTCCCTCTAGCCTTGGAATTACGTTGTCATACAGCAGATTCCAGAGTTCTGTTGGGGTACCATCTTCTTTCACCATTCCATAAGTATAAATATTGGCATTAATTAATGGGTCATATTCCGGGTAAGAATTAAACAACCAGAAAAATAATCCTTTTGCACCGTGGGCTAATGCCAACATTAAGGTTGATTTTAATTCCGCGGGCTCAGGTAATCGCCATACATACCAATCATTACTTGAAGAATCTAATTTTTCTCCGAAGGTCTGTCCTACAAACCAGAATCCTGGTTGAAGAGAACTTGAAATCTGGAATTGATCTCTTATCCATTCCAGATCCTGCCATCTTATAGGATATGTAGGACCAATTGGATATGGATCAATGACGATTTTAGAAGGTTTGGCATATTTGTAATAATCTACCATAAAAGTATCGCCATTGCACATTCCTGTTGGTTGAACATATTGAGTAACTCTATTTCTCCCATTGGAAAATGAATCCACAAGTGCATCAACTATATGAATTGGGGTAAATGCATCTATTGAATATGGTTCGTCGTGACCAAACCAATAGTTTATATTAGTCCAAGTTGAAAAGCTTTGGATATAGTTTCGAATTGAATCAGCAACCCCTTCAGGATCATCAATATAAAAATTCCAACCAAGATTATCATAAACTTCAGCATAATCAATAAAAAGAGTGGTGCTGTCATTACCGAGATAATCTACACAAAATTCAATACCATTATCATCTGCATTATGTGCATACCCCAGAATTGTGTCATTGGGTGATATATAATTCAGGAATCTTGGGTCCAGACTCATTTTATCGCCGGTAATAGCTGAGTGAAAATATTCGGGGTATTCATAAGTTTGTCCTTCGAAATCAAAAATCCTAAAGCTGCCATTAACCGGAAAAGCAGATATTTTAAGTGTGTCCTGCAGAAATGTTGTATCTTTGGTTATAACGCTATCAGCATAAATAGTAGCAAACCTGTAAACAACTTTTAGAACACAAATATTTCTGTTGGAATTAAGTGAATACGGATTATTCAGAGCCAAATTAAATCTGGGGACATAAGCAACGTGCCATATATCTCCCGACGGGTGATGATAATGGCCCTTATACCGTTGATCCTGCCGGTAATGAGGGCCAAACATTAATGAACAAGCGGGTGCGGTAACACCAAGACTTGACCAACACGTAGTATCGTGCCAGGTTGTTTGTTGACCATACTTATGTTTTACACCAACGTGCATAGGCAGGTTATAGGGCTCATTTTGCTCGGCCTCCCATTTAGAGTAATAACTTGTAGCATAATATGAAACCCAATCAGTATTTAAGCCTGCATTTGTAGCCCAAATTTTATAATTTGAAAGAAATGAACTTGTACCTCCGTTTGCTTTCCAGGCTACATAATTGAAACCAGTTGAATCGTACATATCAAGCACGTCTTGATTGGGCCCATCACCTATAAATGCACCTATGGGAAATTTAGGCGATGGTTCAGGATTTTCCTGTCCAATAATATTAGCGGTGATCGGGGAAAAGAGCAGAAGAATAAAAGTGAACCTTAAGTGATTGAACATTACGTCCTCCGAATTTTTATTAATTATTAAAATTCATCACATCGGTTCTTCCCTTAATTCATATAAATCCCTTTATACTAATTAGTATCGTTTGATTTATCCTCATTCGCAGTTATCCCTCCACAATGAGTTAAATTATTACGATACTATCCTCCTTTCTTATATTTTTCCCGTCTTTTTATTTCAGCAAAATCATTTTCTTAATATCTGAAAAGACTGGAATATCATTGTCGTTTTTTACCATTAATTGATAAATATAAATTCCGCTTGATAGTTTGGTGACCTCTGATCTCTGACCTCTGACCTCTGAATTGAAATCTACTTCATAATATCCTGCATTCTGATATTGATTAAACAGTGTTTGAACTAATTCACCTTTTATATCATAAACATATAGCTTAACATATCCTCTCTCCTTTAATCTGTATCCTATCTTTGTTGATGGGTTAAATGGATTAGGAAAATTCTGGTATAACTGGTAGCTAGTAAATACCTTTGGTCTTTCCTTGACTGATACAATTTCAATGTGTCTTTCTTCTGAGGGTTCTGATTCATTTCCCTGATAGTCTACTGCTGTTACTCTGAAGAAAAAGTTAGCGATACCAGGTGGTATTGTTTGAATGTAGAATGTATCTTTTATAGAAGCCACAAGAGTTGAAGAGTCAGTTGGAAATCCCTGCATAGTATCTCTGTAAAGATTATAATTGCTGAAATCAGTCTCTGTATTTCTGTTCCAGGATAATTTTATATATTCAGTATCCAGTATAGCAATAAAATTGACAGGAGTACGTGGAGGAAGGTCTATATATCTATAGATTTCCCCATAAGGGCCACCATATAAGCCAATGTCACTTCTCGAACTGTCTTTATCTAAAATATTTGGATCACCTCTGTCAATCAATGGAGAGAATGCCTGAAGATGAAAATCGGGTCCGGCATTCGTGCTGTCTGGATTTATCACCATTGGATTTATAGATGTGTTTGTACTGTCGGGAGTAAATCCAGAATAATTGATATCATTATTCCAAATATTATTAAACTTAAATTTTAGGTTCTGTGTCCCTACAACCAGAATACCTCTTTCTGCATTAGTAACTACATTATTTATAGCTGTGTGATCTGAGCCCAAAGTAATAACATAATCCAGATTTTGCTGATCATCAAAATTCCCTGTGAAATAATTGTTGATTAAATAAAGATATTGCACTCCGGGAGGATAGATACCATACATTCCCCTAATTGCATAAATTTCATTATTTAATACCCTTGCCGTATCACTGGGCCCGCCAAGAAGAATACCCTGCCCCCCGACTCCTGTCAACAATATTTTATTGTTTGATATGGTCGGTCTTGTACCGTATGATTTGTCAATCCCAACTCTTTCTGTTTCAATATAATTCGAATCAATCAGAGGATGATAGCTAAAATCAAATCCTTCTATTCTAATTGCAGCAATTACTGCAGATTGTGAATTGGGATCTGTATAAATTGTATTTTTTCTTACGATTGAATTAGAATTGAACGTATAAATGCCGGAGCTAATATGATCAACGATGTTATTGTAGATATAAGGACTTCCCCCCGCATATATCCCATATTTAGCTTTCGTTATTCTGTTTTGAGTGATTAAGCAACTATCTCCAGCACCTCCAATTCCGCCACCAATCTCAGTATTGTTTGCAACCAATATCTGGAATCCTTTAAGCAGACAATTGTTATTTATTAACACCGCTCTATAACTAGTTGTAGTTGCAAAGATTCGAGTGTCTACAACACAACTATCCATCCCTGCCCCAATTAAAGATAATCCCGGTATCATTACAACCTGCTCTTCATAAACTCCATTTGCTACATAGATTGTATCCCCAAAAGAAGAGATATTGATTGCACTCATAATCGAATCTGCTGCAGTTTCCCAGGTGAGGTATGGAGGGGTGTTGCTGCCGGAGTGGGAAACGTAGCGGACTGAAGCAATTGAAAATGAATAATTAATAATTAACAATGAAAGGAAGAGCATAATTCTTTTCATAGGATACTCCATTAGGATAGGTATGTGTAAATGTAATTCATTTTCGCTCCCCGGAAATTTTACCTTTTATAAGATAGAGAAGAAATGTGTCAATAGCAATTGATATAGATCCACTTTCCCACAAATTAAGGATAGTGCATTTACCTATCTAGAATTTCTTAAAAAGATGGAACGAAAAATTCACTTGATGATTCATTTTGATATTACCAGTATAGCCTTTATCTTTATAAAAGTTCTTTCAAATTTTTACGGTGTCCCGGTGTGAACGGGAATTATAGGGAATCCGGTGAAAAACCGGAGCTGACGCGCAACTGTAAAACAAGGCAATTGACAATTTACAATTGACAATTGCTTGGTAAGCCAGGAAACCTGCCGTAAAAGAAATTCAATCAACCTTCGCGGGTGAGGTTAGATTACGAATCATTAACAACAATTCGTTTAATCCCCCACGAAGTTACTTTTAATCTTAATCCGGAGTAACTTCATGTATTTTAAAAAACTTTTAACAATAGGAATTGTTACAGCTTTCATCTCTCCCCTTGTTTTTTCGCAGAACAGCATTATTCAAAAAGGTGATTCCACGGGATTCTATAAAATGTCCGATGTGGTTGTTACTGCAACAAGAACAGAAACTCCATTAATCGAGCTCGCCAATTCGATTACAATAATCGATTCGGCAGAAATTGCAAATTCAAAAAAAGATAATGTAATGGATTTATTGAGGGATGAATATGGAGTAAATGTTGTGCAGCAGGGTGGTCCGGGAAAACTTGCT
>DATICR010000094.1:0-4391 GCA_035456745.1 Ignavibacteriaceae bacterium | reverse complement strand
ATAAAGGTAAAAATTTCTTCTACTCCACGCAAAGATGTAAAGTACACGCAGGAAAATAAATGAGATGAAAATATATATTTACTTTTTGCATCCTGGCGATAAAAATATACTTTCCTTATAGTGCACAGAGATAACGACTTTTTATTAAGCCGAATGTATTTTTGCTTTTATTGAATTGTAAGCCTATTTTTCAAAAACTATTTGAATAAAATTGTAAGATTATGAAATCCGAATACATATTTTTCCTGGTGATATTATTTTTCTCCGTAGTGAAGACGGATGCACAAACAGTAAGCATTGGCGGATTTGTGGGAGGGGGCACAGTAGGCGGATTTGCAGCAACGACAGGAGCTTTCACTTCCTCACTGTTTGCTGAAGTAAACACTCCTTACTTTGGATTTAACCCACGATTAAGTTTTGTATATGCACAGGATTTTAATGCACTGCTGCCAGGAAGTACAAATAAATATTTCCCTTTTCTAAAAGCTTATTCTTTGAAGGCAATGTTAACACAGCCTCTAAAAGAGCCATTCTTTCTTGAAGAAGGATTTGGTCCTGAAATAATCAATGACAGAACATTCAGCAATGTGAATGAATGGAATTACGGTATAGCCGTTTCAATAGCAACAGGAATTGATTTCCGAAAAAAGAATCCTGATGGATTCAAGGCCGGTGTTGGGGCAGAATTCTCAATCACATTCGGCAATACCTTTGCGCAATATTTATCCATCCATCTGCAGGGTCAATATTATTTTTAGAAGAACTGTAAGGATATTAGTCTTTTATTTCGTTGTGTCCGGTAACGCGACTTCATTCATTATTTTGCCATTCTCCAATTCATCGCTCAATCTTGTGGCTCTGTACAAATGTTTAATTGCCTCCATTAATCCGGCAGAATGAACGGCAACCATCCTGTTTTCATCAGGATCATAAATAAAATCGCCGGGAAGACTTTCGATATTTCCATCAAATGCAAGGCCGACAACCTCTGCATTTTCATTTATTACCGGACTGCCTGAATTACCACCGATAATATCGTTGGTGGCGACAAAATTAAAAGGTACCTCAAGGTCAAAATCAGAAGGAGGATTAATCCATCTTTGAGGTAAATTCCACGGAGCTTTTTTCCCGAATGAATAATATCTGTCGTATAATCCATAAAATGTTGTGAAAGGAGGAGCAATTGTTCCGTTGTAAGGGAAACCTTTTACCACTCCATCCGAAAGACGAAGTGTAAACGTTGCATCAGGTGGAACAGATGTGCCGTATACAGCAAATAATGCTTGACCAAGCTGCTGTGAATATATTGATTCTTCATCAGTTATTTTTCTGACTTCAGACCTCAATTCTCTTTTGGCGCTTTCAGTATGAACAGCAAAATAAATAAAAGGGTCATTGGAAGAGAGAATGGCATCTGGGCCCTGATCAATTAAATTTCTTAATTTCAATGAATCGGTTAATAATGTATTACTCAATATATAATCAACAGCTTCATCACCTATCCGTCCTCCTGTCATTTTTTGCACAAGTGGATCTTCTGCTCCCAGGTTCTCATCCATTATTTTAATTTTATCTTTGAGCAATTTTCTTTCCATCTCCATATCCATTTCACCCGGAAAGATTTCATCTATTGTTGAATCAAGCATTTCGCCTGTATATTGTTCATCTCTCTGATCTTCAGGCAGCTTAAGTTCGTTAGCCAGATCGACAACATCATTTGCCACAATGAAAAATTTCGATGAGGTAAGAGGATTTACAGACAGAGCAAATATTTTCTTTGAAAAGCTTTTCAATTGACCGCTCGCACCGGCAATCTTATCCCAGATATCACCATATTTTTCCTTCAGGCTGTGGTTTGACATAACCGCTGATTTAAATTTTTCTTCGAAATCTTTTTTCTTTTGCATAAGGACAGGGTCACGCAATCCCTTTAGCATACCCATATAAGCTTTTTGAGAATTGGTAAACATCATGTATCTGCTTTGCATTTCTGCCTGTTTATCGGGATGTTCCTGCATCATTGTGTTATATAAATCAACAAGATTTTGTATTATTTCAAGAGTTTGCGGATATGAAATATCCCTGAGATACTCAAGCTGGGCAACTGTACTTAACCTGTTTGAATTTCCGGGATTACCAACTACAAAAACTGCTTCCCCGGGATCGGCACCATGCTCACTCCATTTGAAATAGTCTTTGGTCTGCAGAGGTTTTCCATTTTCATCATAAACCCGGAAGAATGTACAATCCAGATCAAAGCGGGGGTAAGTGAAATTATCCGGATCACCTCCGAAATATCCCATTTGCGTTTCGGGAGCAAATACAAGTCTTACATCATCATATCTTTTATATCCATACTCTGAATATTTACCACCGTTATACAAAGGAATAACTGAAATTCTTAACCCTGTCTTATCCTCTTCACTTTTTTCTATTTCCGATTTCACACTGTCTTCTATCGCAGTTTTCTCATCGATAGTTGCACCTTTGTCTACGGCATTTTGAATTTCATTTGTAACATCTTTTATTAATACCAACTGATCTACATATAATCCAGGGACTTTTCTTTCATCAGCCAATGTAGATGCGAAAAAACCATCTTTCATCAGGTCTTCACCTTCTTTAGTAACTTCGACAACACTTTCTCTTCCGCAATGATCATTAGTCATTACCAATCCGTCAGCCGAGACGAATGAAGCCGAGCAATAATTAGCAAAACGTAAAGCGGATTTTCTGATATGGTCAAGCCATTCCTGTGTAGGTTTGAAATTATATTCCTGCTGAAAATAATCAAGAGGGGGGTATTCAAAAGTCCACATTTTCCCCATATCAAATTTTCCCGCTTTGACAGTATCAAGATCAAGCCAGGAGTATTCATTGGAAGAATCATTATTGGCTGAGCGAGTAGTCTGCTGTGAAGAAGAGCAGCCTGGAACAATAATATAGATACTCAATAGAATCAGACTTAAAACATAAAGTCTTAAAACCTTTAACATACCAGTCCCTGAAAAAGTTGATGGAATAAAAAAAATATCAATTTATCCTGAATTATTATTAAAGGGCTTCAGAATCAATTTTAAAATAAAAAAGGGAAACAGTTATACCTGTTTCCCTCAAAATTATATGATCTGGTAATCATAATTAGTGACTGATTACCGATGTGTTAAAAATGAATGGAGTTAAATATATGAATCCGGTTGATAAAGAGGTTCGATTTCCCATTCATCCTCTACGGTTCCCACACAGTGTGAGCATTTGGGAACATTAAAAACAACCTTTTCTTCATTTGGATTAGCCCTGACAAAATTCAGTATGGTTTTACAGCTTGAACATTGAACAACATGAGAAGTAGTTGTTTTCTTGCTGCACTCGGGACATATAAAACCCAAATCACCAGGTGATTCATCAGGATTTACCAAAAATATTGAGTTGCATTTAGAGTTGTTGCATTTAGCAAAATGCCACTTTACAGTATCCTTTGTATCGATAACTAACTCCCTCGATTTTTTAATTGCACTAAACATAAACAGTTATATCTAAAAAGTCCATTGAAAAATAATTCTCTTAAAAATTAAGGCTCACTTGAATCGTTACAATAATTTTATAAATTAAGACACTAAGATTAAAGTTATCTAGACCAAAAAAAACATACTTAAAATTCTACGATATTATTTTCAATAGCTCTTCATCCCAAAGGAGAATAAATGGAGAAATTAAAATCTTTTAAAGCATACGACATAAGAGGAAAAATTCCAGATGAATTAGATGCTGAACTTGCGTACAAAATCGGGGTCGGATTTGCCAAATTAATTGATGCTGAAACAGTGGTGATTGGACATGATATCCGATATTCATCAGAAGCTTTGAATGATGCTATAAACAGAGGTCTTACAGACCACGGCGTGGATGTAATCGATATCGGATTATGTGGAACTGAAATGATATATTATGCTACACCTGCTTTTGATGCAGATGGCGGAATAATGATAACTGCCAGTCATAATCCCCCGGAATATAACGGGATGAAGTTTGTCGGGAAAGGTTCAGTACCAATTGGCTATGATACGGGTTTATATAAGATTGAAAGTATGATTCTTAATGATGATTTAAGAACAGGCAATTTTGAACCTGGTGATATCGATCACGATAATGTAATGGGCGGTTTTCTGAATCATCTAAAAAAGTTTTATGATCCGGGGAAAATCAATTCATTCAAAGTTATTGTGAATGCAGGAAACGGCTGTGCGGGTCTTGTACTTGATGCCATTGAATCTGATCTTCCAATCCAGATGATAAAATTATTCAACGAACCTAATTCCGATTTTCCGAACGGTGTTCCGAATCCGTTGATTCCCGGAAACAGGAAACCGACAATAGATGCGGTAATTAAA
>DATICR010000093.1:0-6877 GCA_035456745.1 Ignavibacteriaceae bacterium | reverse complement strand
CGGTATTGTCGCTGCACTGTGTATGTTTTTGTATAATCTGTTTATGAAAAGGTTAGATAAAGATAAAAGATAAAAGTACAAAGATGAAAGTGAAGGAATTTATTGCTCTAATAATTCCTGTATTTTTTACCGATTTTTACTGATTAAAAGCTGAAGGATTCCCCAAGGTCAATCAAAGGGTAACAATGGAGGATTCGGGCTTCTTCCGGGCTTCTTCCGGGCTTTGTTGGATTATTCAACACTTGTGATCAGGTATAAATCTTTATTAATTTTTGACTAACCGTAGCAGTTTACCCCAATAACGTTGTAGTAAATGTTTCAAAATTTACCGGCGAAAGATAGGAATATTAAAAAAATATGTCAACGTTTTTTCTTTATCTGAGGGATTTTTTTATTTTCTTTGTATCTATATTTTGGACAAATATGAATTTAGATAGCAAAAGGAACTCCCTTCGGTCGAAATGACAAATAAGATATTTGAGCGACAACTCATTAGTCATTTAACATTGTTCATTGATACATAGCTACAGTACTTTCCTCATTATCGGTCTTGTTTCGGATCTTCTTTCTACTTCCTTAAAACCTGCCTGCCGGAAAGCAGAAGCAAGTCCTGTATTTGCAAAGACCGGCGCATAATTTTTGGTTTTTGGATCTATTGGATAACCTTCAAGAATTCTGCCCCCGTTTTTCCTGGTAAACTTTTCTGCTTCTTTTAGCAATTCGATAGTCAAACCTTTTCTTCTGTAGTCTTTATTTATAAAGAAACAGGTAACAGACCACACCGGTTTATCATCAACCGGCTTTAGTATTTTTGAGGTTTCGAGTTTGAAATAATGTTCTCTCGGAGCAAATGCAATCCATCCCACCGGCTTTTTCTCATCATAAGCAATAATGCCTGTTTGTGAATTTCCTTTTACAAGCCTTTTTAATGCAGTAAAGTTCCCTTCACCTTTTTTTGTTTCAAAGTCCTTCCTTGAAATTCGCCACCACATACACCAGCAGCCCCCGCACGCTCCTTTTTCTCCGAACAATTTTTTGAGATCTCCCCATCTTTCATAAGTTAAAGGATTAAATTTAAAATTAGATTTTGCGGCAGACATTTTTTCTCCGGTACTGTTTATTTAAATTCCTCATTTTTGTTCGAACAGATTAAATTTAGTTCAGAAAATTCAGGAACAGCCTTACAAATAGGGTAAAGCGTATCGACAAATTCTTTTACATAAACTGTATGCTGGTGACGCTCTTCGGCTTCCTCGCTTTCAAAGCTTATCATGTGAATAAAGGATGTTTCATCACTTTTTTCCTGGAAACAGTTATAAAGGATTGTCCCCGGTTCGCACTCTTTTATTTCGACTACAAATTTTTTGATTATTGATTTGGCTTCTTCGATACTTCCTTTTTTAATTTTAAATTTAATAAACAAATGTTCCATATAAGCCCTCATTTTTTATTAAATAGTTAGGATAGATAAAAATAAAACCTGGTGTAAATTATAGTATAAAATTGCAAAATTTCAAGATAACAGGTTTACCGGCTCATTTATAAAATAATAAGAAAGTTAATTGTTTATAATAACGGAATGAAAGAATCTTTTTTCAACTAAATGAATCAAATTATACTCAATATGGATAATTAAGAAAAATGAGTATCGGACAAATAATTTTATATGTAATTGCAGCTCTGGTTCTTATTTCGTATGTCAGAAAATTTGTGAATAATAAAAAAATCAGGCATTATGATCCCGAGGAAATCATCAAAAGAATGAAGATGAATAACGTTATTTTGCTGGACGTAAGAACGATACCTGAAAGGAAAAAAAATCATATACAAAGCTCCATTCACATTCCGCTGAATCAGCTTAGAAGCAGACAGGAGGAATTGAGTAAATATAAGAATAAAGAGATTGTTTGCTATTGCAGAAGCGGAAACAGGAGTCTTAATGCGGCTGCTTTTTTACAGAAACAAGGATTTAACGCAGCTAATCTTAAAGGAGGAATTACTGCATGGAACTATCGAAGTCAAAGACAGTATTAAGATTGGGTTTGAGAATTTTACCGGTTTTATTAGGTGCCGCAGGGGGATTTCTTTATTATAATTATGTTGGATGTGTAACAGGCAGCTGCGCAATTACCAGTAATCCCTGGTTAAGTACGGCTTATGGCGCTTTAATCGGAGTAGTCTTTACCTCCTGGAAACCAAATCATACGAAATGAATCTAATGTTATATAAAAACAGAAGGACTCTAAAATGAAAAAAAATATGCATTTAATAGACAGAATAGTCAGATTAATTCTTGCTGTAATTATTGGTATATTGATTCTTAATAGTACTATCACAGGATTTGCAGGAATTCTTCTCGGCATTATTGCGGTAATATTTCTTGTTACAGGTATTATAAGTTTCTGCCCGCTTTATAAAGCGTTGGGAATAAGTACTGTTAAAAAAGAAGTTAAAACGGTTTAATTTGTCAGATAAATCACCCGGTTTTATTACCGGAACTATTATTATTTAAAAGGTGAAGAATTGGAATATGGATTCTCGAAAAAACTGAATCTGACTTACGAAAAAACTTTAGAAAAAGTTACGGAAGAATTAAAAAAAGAAGGCTTCGGAATACTTACCTCTATTGATGTTAAGGATACTTTGAAGAAAAAGATAAATGTTGACTTTAAAAAATATGTTATCCTTGGAGCCTGCAATCCTACACTTGCACATCGTGGTCTGGAGAGCGAAGAAGAGCTGGGATTACTACTCCCTTGTAATGTTATAGTTTATGAGAAAGACGACTCGACAATGGTTTCATTCTTTGATCCGATGATTATGACCAGGATAATTGATAACAAAAAATTAAAAGAAGTTGCCGAAGAAGTCAAAACGAAATTAGAAAGAGTATTTGAAGCTATTTAATATTTAAAAGAACAGGAGAAATACTAATGACTGAACACTTAAAAAAAGAAACATTTAAAACTAAAGTATTTGATTTTGAAAAAAACCAGGAATGGAAATTTGAAGGTGATATTCCATGTATAATTGATTTCTGGGCACCATGGTGCGGCCCCTGCAGAATGGTTGGTCCTGTCCTTGATGAGTTATCCAATGAATATGCTGGTAAGATTAACATATATAAAGTTAATACCGATGAGGAACAGGAATTAGGAGCAATGTTTGGAATAAGGAGTATCCCTTCAATCCTTTTTGTTCCTGTTGAAGGTCAACCTAAAATGGCAGTTGGTGCATTGCCGAAACATATGCTTGTGGAATATATCGAAAAAGATTTGTTAACTGCTGCAGCCTGATAAACCATTATTAATAATAAAAAATTAAGCCGGGCAGAATGTCCGGCTTTTTATTCCCTGTCATACCTTCCAGCCTTGACCTCTAACCTATGATTTCTGATTCTGACCTCTGATTTCCGATCTCTTAATCTTTCCCTTTTACTCATTCTTCAACTTTAATTACTTTTATTTTTCTAACTCCGACTTCAGATATACTTTTTTTATCGGGGAAAGGAATAAAATACAAACCGTCATTGCTGCCGATTTTTCTTTCATGTGCTTTAAGAATTCCTTTCACCTCCTGCTCCCTTTCTAATTCCAATGCCCGGAATACAAGCTGAAAACTGTAGTCTATCTTATAATCATTATCATTTTTCAGATAAATAACCACTCCGTTATCCTCTATCCCGTTCCCTTCACTGTAAAATAAAAAATAAATACCGAGACCTTCTTTCTCGACAATCTTTTTCATAGGCCCTTCTCCGGAAGAAAATGCCGTAAATATTAGCATCAGGATCAGAAAATGAACTGTTTTGAATATGTTCATTTTATAAAAAGGTTACTCGGCTGAAAAAACTAAAACTAACTGTGTTTATATTTAATAAAATAATTACTAATTGAATAGTATAAAAGTCCCACCCTCTGATCTCTGACTTCCGGCTTCAATAATTAATTGAGAATCTTTATAAAAGTTAAAAACCCTGTTCAACCATTTGCCGACTGCAGGCTGTGGACTGAGGATTCTTCATACTTCTTATCCGCCTTTGGGCTGACCTCTGACTTTCGATATTCATTCCTCAATGGTCCCCATATTTCTTTTCCCCTGCTGTGATTTTTAAGTGTAGATAATTTTGTTTTGGAGGCAGGGGACAGGTAGCATAGGGTGTAAAGGCACAGGGAGGATTATAAGCTTTATTAAAATCAACGATTGTATTTCCTGAAGAATCCGGTTTTTCTGTATAAAGGAATCGCCCGGCACCATAGGTTTCTTCTCCATTCGTCTCATCTGCAAAAATTAAAAAGAATTCATTCCCTTCACTAACAGGATCAAGAGAACAGGTCTTTCCTTCAAGTTGAAAAACCAGCCGTCCGTCAACAGTATCATTTTCAACTGAACCAATAATGTTGGGTATTGCGATTACTTTAGGGGAAGAATAAGATTCAAACTTTGCAGTTACTCTCCATTTTTCATCAACAGGATAAGTTTCAATTCCTTTGAAATCTTTCACAAGGGGAGCATTTATATCTCTTAACCTTACGCCGAATTTCCCGTTCCGGTTTATAATATTCCATCTAAGGGAACCATTTGAAAGGACAGTGGTACTATCTGACAAATCATCTTTCAATTTTATTTCATTAACTTTTTCCGAATCCGTGTATACATCAACGCCTGGATTTATTGCAGCAGTTACGGCACTGTCTTTTAATATCATTACACCAATATGTTCAGGAGCATTCGGCGGAAATACAATGTCATTATCCTTTGCACTTCCAAAAGTATTTTGTCCTTCTTTAAGCCAGTAAAGTCCCACCAGGTTCAGCCATCCTGTTTCACTTTTTAATCTTGTAATTCTGTTCTCATGCCATAGCTTTATTGAATTAATATATTCAGCATTCCCTTTTTGTTTTTCACATCCCATAACACTTAGAAAAAAAATAATTAATACAAAGATATAATAACGCATAATTATCAGTTTGAAAATTGTCATATAATGTAAAGATAAACACGTTTAATTAAATATGTAAAGTTAATAATCACTTGTAAGGAAGGGTACGGCGGAACAGATAACAATCAGATATGACAGGTACGAAACCTGCCATATCTGATTTTGAAAGAATTATTTTATAAGCATCATTTTCTTCGTAAATACTTTATTCCCTGCTTCAAGTCTATAAAAATATAATCCGCTTGAAAGATTTGCTGCATTGAAATCGACCTCATAAGTACCGGCATTCTTTTGTTGATTAACAAGCTCAGCTACTTTTTCTCCAAGAGTATTAAATACCGAAATCTTTACATTTGAGTTTTCAGGAACTGAATACTTTATTTTTGTTGAGGGATTAAATGGATTCGGATAATTCTGTAAAAGAGAATATTCAAGCGGAAGTTTTACATTTAATGTAATTTCACGGGAATAGGAAACTGTACCATCAAAATCAAATTGTTTCAGACGATAGGAATAAGTACCGGTATTCACGCAGTCATCCTTAAATGAATATGCTTTGGATTCTGTTGTTGTTCCCGATCCTTCAATATAACCTATCTTTTCCCAGGTTGTCTGCCCGTATGATTTTCTCTCGATTTCATATCCGCGGTTATTTGTTTCGGTGGCAGTACTCCAATTAATTACAACTTCATCATTCACTAAATATGCAGTAAATGAAGTCATCTCAACAGGTATTGATTCATAAGTTAATTTGACAACTTTGTATGCATTAATTTTACCGTAACCCATTTCTGCATTCCATTCTCCAAGTCCAAGCTGTCCCGGCTGGTTGTAAGTATAACTCCCGATTTTATCCGCGGTTTCACAGATCCTTTCTCTCACAATATCCCAGGTCAGGTTTGAATCTACTGCCAGCACAAGAGCACAAACACCGGAAACATTTGGTGTTGCAGAAGAGGTCCCGTTAAAATCTGATACATAATTTCCACTTGAGTAACCCGGATAACCGGTTCTGTCAGTTGTATAAATTTTTACTGCCGGAGCTACTATTTCAAGACCGGTACCATAGTTTGCACCCCACCACCATTCATTATCACAGCTTGAAGTACTCTTTCTCTGATTGCAGGGTGAAAGACCGCCGACGGAAATAACATTTTGATTTGTAGAAGGCCAGCTGATTGCTGAATTATTTTCATTACCTGTTGCAAAGCTCCAGAGGATTCCTTTACCGTTTCTGCCGAAATTTACTCCATCCTGCAGTGCATTATCAGCCGCTGCTATAGGCGAACCGCCTCCCCATGAGTTGCTGCTGACCCATGCCCCGCGCTGCCAGGAAGCAATTAAACCATTTATAATGGCATCGGATGAAGTGTAACCGGAAGCATTAAATATTTTTACACCGAATATTCTGCTTAACGGAGCAACTCCTGTAACTCCAAGATTGTTATTCCCCACTGCAGCTACTATTCCCGCAGTTGATGTACCATGGTTATTATCATCCCAGGAATAAGGTAAATTATTATAAGTATCCAGACTTAACCCGTGTATGATTCTTGAAGAAAGGTCTTCGTGCAGTGTATCAATTCCGGTATCCACCATCGCTACAATTACACTCGGATCACCCATCGTATATAGCCAGGCACTATCGGTACGCATATCGCAGCCGGCAACTCCGGGAATCCCTCCGGGTATATTATTACCTGTGTTCCTGTGTGACCATTGCTGCGGAAAGTAAGGATCATTGGGATCATCCTGTAAAAGGTTTGTGAAAAATAGATTGGGCTCTGAGTAATTGACCAGTCCCGAAAGATATAATTCATTCGCATAATCTATTGAATATCCGCCTTTTGGAATTTTCAATAAATAAGTACTGCCGCCGGAAAGGCTGAATTGCTGAACAATACTTAAATCCTTTTGTGTTAAATAGGAATTAAT
>DATICR010000092.1:0-16596 GCA_035456745.1 Ignavibacteriaceae bacterium | reverse complement strand
ATTATCATGTAAAGGGAATTCTTTATAATGAATCATTCGATCGGAATAGTTTCAACTGGAATATAAGGATGAATAATGTCTTTAAATTTTCCAAATTGACTACTCTTCAGTTGAATGGAAGATATAATAGTCCCACGGTTTCATCACAGGGTAGAGAGGAAGGATTTTTCTCTACTGATGTTTCAATTAAGCAGGATTTATTTAATAAACAATTTTCACTTATTCTTCAGATCAGGGATTTGTTTGGAACAGCAAAACATGAATTTACATCCACTTCTCCTGATTTATATTCTTACCAGTATTTTAACCGGGAATCACCCGTGGTTATGCTCAATATCAGGTTTAATTTCAATAATTATAAAGAGAAAAATAATGAACAACCTGATAATGGAGTAGAGCAGCAGCCCGAAGAATATTAAATTTTATCATATATATAAAAAAAATATTATGAATAGATTGACATCTGTACAGTTGCGCCACATGCTGCATAGAAATCCTGAAATAGCATATAAAGAATTTAAAACCACAGAGCTAATTATAAATTCGGTTAAATCACTCTCGGGTTCTGATAAATTAAAAATTCACAAACCACTTGAAACTGGGGTACTTATAGAATATAAAGTGAACAATAATCCATTTGTTTTGTTTCGCGCAGACATTGATGCTCTTCCCGTTAAGGAAGAAAATGAAATCGAATTTAAATCTGTAAATGAAAATATGCATGCTTGCGGACACGATGTTCATACTTCAATCCTTTTTTCATTTATTGAAGATGTGGTAAAGGAAAAATCCGGACAAAATCTTTTATTTCTTTTCCAACCTGCTGAAGAGAGCGGAGGGGGAGCAATGAAATTTTTTGACACGGGTGTCTTCAATAATTTTGAGATTAAATCAGCTTTCGCCTTGCACGTTACAGACGAATATCCATTCGGAACGATTGCATCTACAGCAGGAGTTTTATTTGCATCAGCTCTTGAAATTGATGTAGAGTTTATCGGGATTAGTTCTCATGTGGCATTCCCCTTTGAAGGCAGGAATGCTTTTAATGCATTGCGTTTATTCCTGGATGTTGTAGACAAAATGCCCAATAATAATTACGAGCCGTTTATTTTCGGGATAGGGAAAATTCAGTCAGGTTATGTAAGAAATATAGCTCCGGGATATGCTAAACTTGAAGGATCAATTAGAGGATTAAGTAGCTCAAAAGTTCTGGATTACCTTGAAACTATTAAACATATTCTTGAAGAAATTAAATCAGCTACAGGTGTCGGTTACAAAATAATTAAAGGTTCCCATTATCCCGAGGTGATGGTTGACAAAAGTCTTTTTAATGAAATCCAATCACAACTGAAAAATAAGTACAACTTTATCGATTGCGGTTATAAAATGACTGGAGAAGATTTCGGTTTTTTCTCACACAAATTTCCTTCATTTATGTTCTGGCTTGGCACTTCAGAAGGGGAGAAATATGGATTGCATAATCCGCGATTTCTTCCTTCCGATAAAACAATTGATTATGGTAAAAACATTTTCAAATCAATTCTTAATTCGGTCGGATAAATCGACGGTAAGGGCAATATGGCTTCTATTTATTTATTTGATAGAATTTCTTGACTCAGCAGATCACCATTGCCGTTGTTTTTAACCAACGGACAAAAAATTCCATTACACATCCAGGCTTTAACCACATTACATTTGTTCGGGAATAGTCCCGATAAATTGTCTGCTTCAAATCAAAACGAATCGAAGCCACAGGATACCAAATACATATATTCGAAATATCGTTCATTATACACTATTAACTTAACTTAAACATTATCGGAATTACAATTACAACCTTAACCGGTTTGCCACCCATCTGTCCAGGCGTAAACTTTATTTTCCTGATAGCATTAATTGCTGCTTCATCGAATCCGTCTCCACCGCTTTTGAGTATGCTCGTTTTAATTACATTTCCTTTCTCATCAATGAAAACCTTAACGAAAACCTTACCTTCAACTCCATTAACTCTGGCTTTTTCAGGATATTTAATATTCTTCTGCAGCTCATACATCCCACCTATAATTGAAGGCATAACATCAGCTTGTGCGATAAATTCCGAATCATTCAACTCATTTTTTCCCGGAAGGTATACATTTAGCGTGTATTGTGATTTTACTGCTTTATCTCCTTTCATTGCAGGTTCAAACTGCCAGCCTGCAACTACAGAAGAAATAATATCAGAGAATTTTTGACCGGGATCATCGACCACCACTATTTTTTCAACATTCCCTTTTTCGTTCAGAAGTAATTTATATTCGATTGTTTCGTTATTTTTTAACGATTTTTCAATGTTCTTGGAAAGTGCTTTTTCATCTCCTTTTATCAATATCGGCGGTTTATCAACATTATCTTGTGTAAGATAAATTGAATCATAGGAGGGGACAACCTCTATACTATTATTTTTTTCACAGCCTGATAGAATTATGACGAATAAAAATGATAATAAAATCGTTTTCATATTAAACCTCAGATTTTTGGTTTTATAATAATTTCTTTTGAATACACTGCCTTCACATCTACGGGTGGAAGACTATTATAGAGAGCTTCAATAGTTTTATTCTGCGCCTTTACTTGACTAATGACAGAATTAATTTCCTTCCTGTAATCTGAAACTTCACTCAGCAAAAAGATAGAAATGATAAGAAGTATTATTGAAATTATACCAGTTACCAATCCCGCTAAACCGGTATATTTGAAGAGAAAATTTCTTTCAGGAGTCACTTCAGCTTTCCTAAGAATTTTTTTTTCGAGTGAAGGGGGGAACTCTTCTTCTGAACCTTCAAGTACACTTCTCACGAGATTTATCTTCCTGAAAAAATTCCTGGCTTCAGCATCAACAGCCAGTTGTTCAAAAAGAAAAATTTCATCCTGGTGACTCAATTCTCCGTCTGCGAACTCGTTGATTTTTGCAAATAATTTCTCGTCCACTTTTAATCTTCTCAGTTAATTATTTTATTTAATCTGTTTATTAACTTTTTCCGAACCTTATTAAGTCTGCTTTTAATCAGTTCAATTTCTATATTTAACAGTTCTGAAATTTCCTTATATGAAAAACCCCCGTATTCTTTTAATAGGAAAACTTCTTTTTGTTCAACCGGCATAAACATTAATTGCTCCTCCAGATGGTATCTTATATCGGCTTTTTCAACGGCATCTTCAATCGATTCATTTGAAGCTATGTCAATTTCATCTATATCTGCCTGGTTAAATCGGTCAATATGAATTTTTTTTGTTCTATAATACTGGTAAACTTCATTTCTTGCAGTTTTAAATAACCAGAAATCAATACTGGAAGGTGACTCTATATTTTGCAATGATTCGATGAGTTTTAAATAAACATTCTGGACAATATCCTCAGTTAACATTTTGTCGTATGTCATTTTCAAAACAAAATTGTATAATTTCTTCTTAGTCCTGTGAAAGATTACCTGGAAATTCTTATCAGTATTATCCAAATTATTATTCCTTCTTAAACATGAAGATGCTTTAAAAGAAAAAATGTTCCTCTTTCAATGAATTTTTCTATTTAAGCGGGTCGGTTAGTTAATTATCGGATTGCTATTCGTTTGTAATATATTCACAATTTGAAGGTATTTCAGGTTTAACAAGAAGAACATCCTCTTTCAATAAAAATACTTTCCCGGGTTCCATTCCTTTTTTCTTTGTTACATATTTTTTTAAAGTGAATGAAACGGGAGCAAGTCCGCTTGTTTTGGCTTTGCTATGGAATGCAGCAAGTGAAGCAGTTTTTTTAAGAATATTCTTCGGAACAGGTTCTTTTGTATTGACGACACGCAGAACAACATGAGAACCAGGGACGCTCCGGGCATGAAACCAATAATCATTCTGTTTCGCGTATTTCATTGTAAGCAGGTCATTATTTGCGCTGTCTTTTCCTACAAAAACATCATATTTATTCTCAATGATATAGTGCTTGAATTTCGTCTGTATTTCTTCCGGAAAATTCTTCTTCACATCCTGTTTAATATTCAGCTCTTTCATAATTCTGTTTATCTCTTCAAGTGAGTCGGTTTTTATAAAGTCTTCTCTAATTTTTAGTAATCTGTAATAACGCCCCGAGACTTCCTCAAGAAGTTCCGATGATATTTTATACGCTTTTTTTTCGTTGGCTGCTTTTGTGAAATAATATTCCGCATTTTGCTGCACAGTTAATTTCGGGTCCAGTTTAATCTTAATTATTTTATTATCTTCATAAATATCTTCAAGTTCAATAAAATCACTTTTTCGCGGAATATGTGATAAATTAATCAAAAGAAGGTTCCCGGTTTTATTGTATTCAGTCTCTTTACTTCCTCTTTCAATCCTTCCTTTTAAATCATTCAACTTTGATGCGAGTCTTGACAATTCTCTGGTAATATATGTCTCAATCTTTTTTCTCTTTGAAAAAAGAGCATCAAGAAAAAATTTCCTTCCAAAATAATAATTCTGTGCCTCTATGACCGAATCAAATATTTTTATTTCATCATAAGGAAATATGTGAAACATTTTTACAGCTAGATACAGTTCGTTTTGCGAATTTGAAACAAATACCGCTGGATTCTCATTCAATAATTCTTCAATTATTTTATGTAAATAGTCGGACTTATTTATATTTTCAACTTCAGAATACCGTGCCTCAGCTTCGGCTATAATCTCCTTGCCGAGAATAGGATATTGTTTTTTGTATTCTTCAGGTTCCAGGCCGGGAGGAGTAAGTTCGGGTATATTTTTGTACTGGATAAAATTATGATCTGAGATTTCATCCTTAAATTCGTTAAGATAAGCTTCGTCTTCATTTTTAAATGAGCCTATGATTTTATTGTTCTCTTCAAGAAAAATATTAGTGAATTTCCCCCTGATGGCAAAATAAAAATTTATATCTGTACATCTTATTTTTATTATTCTGTCACTTGCGGAAATTTCAAATCTTTCAATTTTCTGGGGCAGATATTCCTGGAAAAAATCAACGCTGTTTTTCTTTGCACGATGGTATTCTTGCTTTAAGGTAATATATGGTAAACCCGGATTAACTGATATTTCAATATATCTTGCTTCATCATTACCGCATTTAAATACCAGCCTATCTCTCTCCTGAGAAAATATTTCTGTTAAGATGGAATTCGGTAAAATTGAATTCAGTTCCAGTGCAATTCTGTTCAATATGAAATAATTTTTATACATAAATTACATAAATTAAAAGCCTTAACTGCATACAATATAAGTAATTAACATAAAAGACCCATAAAATAAATTAATACATGCTTTTATAACTCGTTAAAAATTGAAATTTAAATTTCTCGGGTTTTATTGAAATTCATTAAAGATTAAAAAGACTAATAATCAGATGAGTCTTATTTATAATAATATTTACGATTGGAGAATACGCATGGAAGATAAATTGCTTTACCAGAGCTTTTTTTATGAATTACGAAAGAACATTTAAGATTTATTTGAATATAGAGTTTACGTAGCTGATCCCGTCCTCTCTTTTACAATCCCATCAAGAGACTTTATTCTCATAAAAATAAAGATTCCTCCTAGAAAAGCTGCCACTGTCAGAATCAAAAAAAAGTATGATTTGTCAGTGAATGTATCCCAGTAGCTTGCAAGTATGCCTGCAGCTTTTCCTCCGAGCGATGTAGATAAAAACCATCCGCCCATCATTAAAGCAGTAGTTCTTGCAGGGGAAAGTTTTGAAACAAGAGATAATCCTATCGGACTCAGGAATAATTCACTGACTGTAAATATTCCATAAGTTAGAAATAGCCATATTGCGGAGGTTTTGTTAGTATAAATAGAAGGGACAGACATAATTGCGAATACCATTACCAGTGAAGACAATCCTGATATAAATAACGCATATCCGAACTTGGATGCCGTGGTGGGTTCTTTCCCTTTTCTCGCCAGCCAGCTGAAGAGACCAACTAGCATAGGTGTCAATATAATAATGAAAAATGGGTTTATTGATTGGAATAATTCCGCATTTACAAGTTTTAGATTTTCCCCCTGTTTTGGCCATTGCGATTTTGGTAAATTGTTGAAATAAGGATTGGGACCTTCAGTCATCACTGGCTCACCTGTACTGTCCTTGACAATTCTTAAATATTTGTCAACTTCAGGAACTTTGCGCGGTTTGGTATTTACGCTTTGAAGCATATCAATTGACTCGGCCGGCTTTTCAAGAATCGGATCAACCTGACGATTTGTGTAATTTTCTGCCCAGATAGTTAATCCGGTTGCATTCTGATTGTAGATTGTCCAGAAAATTATTGAGATGGTAAAAATAAAAAGTAAAGCTCCAATACTTCTTTTGTCGCTTCCTCCTGCTTTCAACCATAAGGAGACATAAAATGATATAACAGGAACACATGCAAAAATAAACGCATCATTGGAATTTGAACCGAAAATATTATTTGGAATTAACCAGCCGATGAATCCAAAAATTATAGCGGGGAGGAAAACATATAAGAATATTTTAAGCATCGGCATATCCTCTTTTTCCATAGGTTTTCTTACATCAGCGTATTTTATATGTTTTAATCCTGATGATAGCCAGATTAATGCAATAACAAGTCCGACACCGGCAGCAGCAAATGCGTATCCCCATCCATAATTATTTCTTAGATAAGCAGCCACAAAATTGCAAACCAGTGCACCAATATTTATTCCCATATAAAAAATATTATACGCATTATCTTTAAGTGCTTTAAGTTCTTCCTTGTTATATATAATTCCGAGCAAAGTACTTATATTAGGTTTAAAAAATCTGTTGCCTACTATTATTAATCCAAGTTAAATAAATAAAGCCGAATCACCGGGGAAGGATAAGCCAAAATATCCTGCTGCCATTAAACTACCGCCTATGTATATTGATTTTATGTATCCAAGATAACGGTCGGCAATTAAACCACCGATAAATGGAGTTAAATATACCATCGCTATAAAAGTACCGACTATATCTGCTGCCGTTTTAACATCGAATCCTTTCCCGCCTGTTGTTGTATTTGTTAAATAAAGCAGAAGAATTCCTACCATCAAATAATAGCCGAATCGCTCCCACATCTCCGTGAAGAAAAGTACATAAAGCCCTTTGGGGTGCTTCTTAAACATTAGTACCTCATTATTTTAATTAAATAATAGAAATTAATATAGTAGTCTGAATGGTATGGATTTTTACCAGAAATAAAAGCTTTCTAATGATACTTTATTGAATTCTAATATATATTATTTTTGAATTTAATAATAGAGAAAAACTTAAGATTAACAAATTATCAAATGGGTGGTTGTGCGAATTGGGTTTCCCTCAATTTTGTCAATTCCTTACAAAGCGATTGTTTGAAACTGACTCATTTAATATATTTGACCAATGAAAAAAAATCTCCAGAACCCAGTAGTTAAAAAAATTCTTTGGATACTTTTTGCTCTGATTGTAGCTATTGTTCTGTTTGACAATATATTCCTCCCCTGGTATGTAAGCTCGCCAATAGAGAAAGTCCCCGATGTGGTCGGCAAAAATGAAACTGAAGCTGTTAGTTTACTGGAATCCCGGGATCTTGAACCGATTGTAGGGGATACAACCTATGACGAAAAATTTCCGGAAGGCTCAATTATTTTTCAAAGGCCTAGGGCAGGTGAGACTGTAAAAGAAGGTAGAAGGGTGTACCTTTTTGTCAGCGGCGGCGAACCTGTAGTTCATGTTCCACAGTTAACAGGTAAATCAATCAGAGATGCGAAATTTTCTCTTGAGAGATTGGGATTGAAGCTTGGCAATATTGATCAGGAGCCATCTGATTATCCGAAAGATATGATTTATGATCAGCAGTTTGCTGAAGGAACTCCGGTTAAAAGAGGTGAGAGTGTAAATGTTACTGTAAGTAGTGGCCGGATGCAGACTGGTAGTATTGAAGTGCCTGATCTCATTGGAAAATCACTGTCCGAAGCGGAAAAAATTCTTGCCGATAGTTCCTTGAAGGTCGGGAAAATTAACTATCAGCCTTCTTTTTCATTGCTTCCCAATACTATACTTGATCAATATCCAAGCAGGGGAAACATGGTTAATCCCGGTGATGCTGTAGACCTTTTCGTAACTAAAACCGCAAATGAAAACGAAATTAAGGAAGAATAAATGGCATTGATTGCTCCTTCAATATTGTCGGCTGATTTCTCAGAGCTGGCTCGGCAAATAAGATTGGTAGAAATGGGAGGTGCTGATTGGATTCATTGTGATATTATGGATGGACATTTTGTACCGAATATTACCTTTGGTCCCATTTTGGTTAAAGCAGTCAGAAAAGTAACAAAACTTCCTATCGATGTGCATCTTATGATTGAAAATCCTGATAATTACCTGGAAGATTTTAAAAAGGCAGGAGCAGATCATTTGCTTGTTCATCAGGAAGATGCGGTACATCTTAACCGGACTATAAACAAAATTAAAGAACTCGGAATGAAATCAGGAGTTGTTATAAATCCTGCAACACCGGTAAACACATTGAGAGATGTCGTTGAGTATATCGATATATTGTTAATAATGTCAGTAAATCCGGGATTCGGAGGACAGTCATTCATCCCCAATTCGATAAGGAAGATAAAAGAAGCCGTCGAATTACGGAAAGAATTTAACTTGCAGTTTAAAATTGAAATTGATGGTGGCATTGATAATGAAACAATTGTTCCGGCGTATAAGGCAGGTGTGGATGTATTTGTTTCGGGCTCTTCCATATTTAAGGCAGATAATATTACTGCGGCAACTATTGAGTTAAAAAACCTGGTTCGTTAATACATTGTAATCTCATTTCAACTTATCCACGTTCCTTTAATTGTAAAACTGCTCTTTGATATTATAGCTCAATATCCATAGCTTTTGGCTGAAAAATTTTTAATTTTCATTTCTTCGGTCGGTATCAGGGGAATGAGACTAACACATTAATCGTACCAATTACCAACCCAAAATAATTTCTAATTTAACTGAGGTCATTTTGAGGCTTGTTGTAGGCTTGTTATCCCTTGATTGTCCTAAAGAAATTATTCAAATTGTAAGCGATAAAAATCGGTAAAAATTACAGGAATTTCCATTTTTCTAATCATCAATTATTTTGTTGCCTCATAGTGAAAATACTAAGTTTGAATTTCGTGAAACATTCGTTAATCAACAATCTTCAATCGACAATTACCATTTTTAAATACTCTCTGACTTTTGCAAAGACTTAAAAGAGAGATTATATTTAGATTTCATTTTCAACAAATTCCCATATTTATATTTTTAGAGGTTCCCTATGCGAGAAGGAAATCGGGAAATTAGAAAAGGAAATCCCGAAATAGTCAGAAGTAATTCCTATATCATAGGCGGTAAAGAATTTAAATTCGATCTTGCATATGTAATGGGTATACTGAATGTGACTCCCGATTCTTTTTCTGACGGCGGAGTTTATTTCAGGAGAGAAGATGCTGTAAAACATGGAATAGAAATGTTTGATATGGGTGCTGATATTATAGATATTGGAGGCGAATCAACACGTCCTGGTTCAGAAGGTGTTTCCGCTTTTGAGGAAATGAATCGTGTAATTCCCGTACTCGAAAGTATCCTCAGCAAACGGCCCGAAGCTGTAATTTCAGTTGATACAACAAAAAGCAGAGTTGCTTCTGAGGCTTTAAAAAGAGGAGCGAAAATAGTTAATGATATTAGCGGTGGAACTTTTGAACCTGAATTATTAAATGTAGTCAGCGATTATGAGGCCGCATTGATTATAATGCATATCCAGGGTACACCAAAAACAATGCAGCAAAACCCTTCATATGACGATCTTATTAATGATATTCTTGCTTTTCTTATCACTCAGGCTGCAGAAGCAAAAAAAGCAGGCATTTCGAAAATAATTATTGATCCAGGGATAGGCTTCGGAAAGTCTTTTGAACATAATTTAACAATTATCAGGGAATTGAATGGATTCAGGTCGGCTGGTTACCCTGTGATGATAGGTATCTCGAGAAAATCGTTTATTAAAAAATTAATAGATGATTTAACAGCGGACAGGGATGTAGCATCGGCAGTGATAAATGCACTTGCAATAAAAAACGGTGCAACGTTTATCCGTACGCATAATGTACTTTTCGGACTGCAGGTTTGCAGACTTATGAATAATATTAAATCATTATAATGTTTGATCTTTTTAAAATAGGTTTTCTTACTGTTTCTTTTACAGACCTGATAGACATTGCTATAGTTTCTTTTATCATTTATAAACTTTATACACTCTTGAAAGGAACAATAGCAGCTCAGATTTTCATAGGTTTAGTAATTGTGCTGCTTCTTTCATTTGCTTCACAGGCTGCAAATTTCAGAGCCTTAAGCTGGATGTTAAAGCTCATAACCGATATATGGGTAATTGCTTTTCTGATACTTTTCCAGCCGGAGATAAGACGTCTCCTTGTGATCGTTGCAAGATATCCTTTCTTCAGAATGTTAGTAAAATCAGAGTACCCTGAAGCCGCAATGATTATTGCAGATGCAGCATTTGAATTATCTCAGCATCAGCATGGTGCTCTTATCGTTATTATTCAATCTACGGGAATAAGAGGATATTCCGAAACTGGGGAGATATTAAACGCAAGATTGAGCAGTGCATTACTAAGATCAATATTCTTTCCAAGATCTCCTTTGCACGATGGTGCCGTAATTATAAATAATAATGCAATAGAGGCGGCAAGATGCACACTCCCATTATCGACTATTACTCAGGTAAACGGAGATTCTCTTGGGATGAGACACAGAGCAGGATTGGGAATTACTGAACAAGCTGATGTGATTAGTGTGATAGTTTCAGAAGAGACAGGCAGTATTTCAATCGCTGAAGATGGCCAGCTTACAAAGGGATTGTCAAAAGAAGCTCTTCGGAGGCGACTTGCAAAAGCATTTAAATCTCCCGCAACTAAAGGATGGAGAGGAATTCTTGAACACTATGCAAAAAAAACCTAGGGTTGCTGCGGTAATCCCGTTCTATAATGAACAAAAAACGCTTCCTGAATTATTTACAAGGACACTCCCTTATTCGGATGTTATTATTGCAGTAAATGATGGTTCGACCGATGATTTTTTAAAAAACATAAAAATAAACGAAAGAATTGTTATAATATCAAATAAAAGGAATGAGGGAAAGGGCTATTCAATTAACAGGGGCTTAAAAAAAAGTATCGAATTAAAAACCGATATAACAATTACACTCGATGCCGATCTTCAGCACCCGCCGGAGTTAATTCCATCGCTTGTTCAGTCCATTGGTAATTTTGACGTTGTAGTTGGGAACAGACTTAACCATATAAAAGGAATGCCTTTACAAAGAATCATTAGTAATAAAATCACTTCGTTAATGATGGGGATTAAGTTGAGGCAATATATCCCTGACAGTCAATGTGGATTCCGTGCATACAAAACCGGGGTTCTGCATGATATACTTCCGAATGCCAAAGGGTATGAAGCTGAATCTGAAATTCTCATCAGAGCTAAAAGAAAAGGACTGAGAATCGGTTTTGTTGAAATTCCTGTAATATACACAAATGGAAAAAGTAAAATGAGATCTTTTAAAACGATAAAAGGTTTTTTGCGCATTCTTTTTTCGTAATTGACTATGAATAAAAAAAAGTGGCAGATAGATGACCTGACTGATGAACTTCAGTTCAATTTAGCAGCAAAGCTGATCCTGAAAAATCGGCTTGGCGCTGTTCAAGAGGATATAAAAGAATATTTTATAAATGATTCCGTTGAAAGATTACATAGACTGAGGATTTCTTTAAGAAGATTGCGTTATTCGATGGAGTTATTTGTATCATGTTTCGAGAAGAAAAAATTTATGATATTGTACAAAAGAGTTGAGGCACTGCAGGATTTATCTGGTAAGGTACGTGACTTTGATGTTATGAAAGAAAATATGAAACTGCTTTCTTCCGGAGAGAATTTTAAAATCGATAAAAAAATCATGGCAAAAATTGATGAATTAAGATCCTCTTCTTATTCTGAATTAAAGCTTGCGTTGATGAAATATTCCCATAGTAAGGCTGTAAAAAACTTTGATGCGATGTTAAATTAATATCACTGAAATCAGGAGGTTAAAATGAAATTAAGATATTTTTCTCACTCGGCCTTTCAGGTTACAACAGATTCCGGGACAAAAATTCTCATTGATCCATTTCTTGATGATAACCCCAATTCTCCTGTCAAATCGAAAGATGTTAAACCTGATTATATAATATTGACCCATGCTCACAATGATCACTTTGGTGATGCAATGAAAATTGCAAAGAATAATAAACTTACTTTTATATGCGTCAATGAACTGGCAAATTATTTAATTTCAAAGGGATTCCAGGCACATAATATGCATATCGGGGGAGGGCATAATTTTGACTTTGGAAGAGTAAAATTTACTATTGCTCATCATGGATCCGGAACTCCCGATGGAACTTACGCTGGTGAACCTGCCGGAATTATTCTCCAGGCTGATGGAAAAACGATTTATCATACCGGTGATACAGGATTATTCCTTGATATGAAATTAATCAGCGAGATGAACGGACCAATAGATTACATGCTTTTACCGATAGGGGATAATTTTACGATGGGTATATGTGATGCCGTTAGAGCTGCTGAACTTGTCCGTCCTAAAGTTGCTATTCCAATTCATTATAATACATTTCCGGTTATTAAAGCAGATCCTAAAGAATTTCAGCAAAAAGCCGAGGCGGTTGGTATAAATTCAAGAGTGTTGGATTATGGCGAAGAAATTCATTTATAACGGTTCGACTGTTCTTTAAGTTTTTAAACATTGATAGAATTTCCAAAGTGAAACACTAGTTAGTCATAGTGAAAAAAATGACATCTTTCAATCAGTGTTCTGAAATGTGAAAAGATGTCATCTTTAACTGAAGTATATTTGGAAAAAATATGATGTAAAGCTATTTTAGATTGAACTTTTAATTAAATTACTCTTCACAGTACAATTTTGAATGTCAAAAGTAATTGCGATAGCTAACCAGAAGGGTGGTGTTGGAAAGACCACAACCGCAATAAACCTTTCTTCTCTTCTGGCAGCTGCTGAAAAACGTACGCTTCTTATTGATATCGATCCTCAGGCTAATTCTTCTTCCGGATTAAGTGTAAATGGTCACACACCGTCTGTTTATGAATTATTGATTGGTATAAAAGCAGTGGATGAAGTTGTGATAAATACCTACATGCCGTTTCTTGATCTTATCCCTTCTAATATAAATCTTGTTGGGGCTGAGATTGAAATGGTTGATATAGAGAATAGAGAAATGCTGCTGCGGGAAGGTATTCATCCTTTATTAAATAATTACGATTTTATTTTTATAGATTGCCCGCCATCATTAGGATTATTAACTTTAAATGCTTTAACTTCTGCTGATTCGGTTTTAATTCCCGTTCAGTGTGAATATTTTGCTCTGGAAGGACTTGGCCAGTTGCTCAACACTATAAATATAGTTAAACAGCACTTCAATAAAAGCCTGTCAATTGAAGGCGTACTGCTTACAATGTTTGATACCCGGCTCAGGCTGTCGCACCAGGTAGCCGAGGAAGTTAAAAAATATTTTGGAGATAAAGTTTTTGATACAATAATACACAGAAATGTTAGAATATCTGAAGCACCAAGTTACGGTAAACCTGTCATTCTTTACGATGCTATTTCATCCGGTGCAAAGAATTACATGGCACTTGCTTCTGAAGTACTTAAGAGGAATTCAGGCAAAAATAATTCAGAATAAATATGACAAAATTAAAACCAGGATTGGGCAGAGGGCTTGATGCCCTGATAAGACCGCAGAATTTTCCTTCAAATAAAGAGGAAGTTCCGGATTATACAAATGTGAAAAAAGATGATGGGAAAGAAACAAATATCCTGGCGAAGATCCCTGTTGACTTGATTTCTTCAAATCCATATCAACCCCGCAAAAATTTTGAACCCGAAGCTCAGGAAGAGCTCAAAAAATCTATCTTGTCAAACGGTCTTATCCAGCCGATAACTGTACGCAGGATTCCTGATAACCGTTACCAGCTTATATCTGGAGAAAGAAGATTAAAAGCCTGTATAGAAATAGGATACAGGGATATCCCGGCCTATATTTTACAGGTCGATAAAGAAGAGACAATGCTTGCAATGGCATTGATTGAAAATATACAAAGGGAAAAACTTAATCCTATTGAAATTGGTCAGGCATATAAAAGATTAATGGAAGAATGCTCTCTTACACAGGAGGAAATAGCAGAAACCGTCGGTAAGGATCGGACTACAGTAGCAAATTCAATACGATTGTTAAAGCTGCCGGAAGAAATCCAGGATGCCCTGGTAAAGGAGGAAATAACCTCTGGACATGCACGCGCGTTGATTAACTTGCCAACCGAATCTCTTCAACTGGAAATGCTTGGAAAAATTAAAGATGCTAATTTATCCGTAAGAAAAGTTGAACAGCTTGTTAAAAAATATCTGACGGGTGAAGGCACACCTTATAAATTGAAGAAAATAACAAGACAGATTCCAAAATCAGCGAATATGAAGGATGTCGAAGACCGTTTGAGAAAACTTTTTGCTACCAAGGTTATCTGCAGGCAAAAGCAGGATGGTTCGGGTGAAATTACAATTGAGTTTTATTCAAGCGATGAACTAGAAAGATTGTTCGAATTATTTGATGCAATTGAAAAGTCATATAGTTAAGATTTTTGCTCTCCTGATCATTGTCTCATTAACCGGATATTCACAGCAAAATTCCGAAACTAAGCCTGCCAATCAGAAATCCGATTCGGTTTACGTTATGTCCAAATCCCCATGGGGAGCTGTGCTGAGAAGCGCAATAATCCCGGGATGGGGACAGTTCTATAATGAATCTTATCTCAAGATTCCTATAATTTGGGGACTCGGATTCTGGCTGGGCTATGAATGGAAGTGGAATAACGACCAGTATGTATATTTCAGACGCAAATATTCTGAAACTCAGGATGAATTTTACAGGCTTAACAGAACTTTTTATCGGGACCAGAGGGATTTATTCACAATTTATATGGTTATAACATATGTTGCGAACTTAATCGACGCTTATGTCGATGCTAACTTATTCGATTTTGATGTTTCTGAAAATTCGCTGACTCAAACCCCGATGTTGAACCTTAGGGTAAATTTTTAGAATGAAGAATGTTACCACATGTCCAAACTGCGGTACTGAAAATCCACTTTATAAGCTTAATTGTCTAAATTGTAAAACCTATCTCAGGGAAAGAATATATAATCTTGATCTTTGGAAAGTGATCGGACTGCTAATAGAAAGTCCGGTTAAGGCGTACAGGCTTATTATTCAGTCTGAACATAAAAATTTTATTTTTCTGATACTGGCTCTTTTTTCAATTAAATCATTTATCAACGCAAGGTTTCTCTCTCTCGTATATTCGGGTAGTAGTACTTTAAAGTTTAATTTTGAATTGGAACTCCTTACGGCATTGGGTGCAGGTATTATAGTTATTTTGATTTATGCTGTAATATTTTCATCTGTTAATTTAGTTGCAGGTTTGAAGACTCGTCTTAAAGATAATTATGCAGTATTTTCTTACTCGCTCCTTCCTTACACGGTGGGGCTTGCTATACTTTTCCCCATAGAAATAATAATTTTCGGAGAATATCTGTTCTCGGATAATCCTTCACCTTTTATTATCAAACCCTCACTTGCTTATTTTCTTTTGAGCATCGAAGGATTATTAATTTTATGGGGATTATACCTGACAATCACAGGAATTTTTGCTGTATCAAAAAATATTTTGTACTCAGTCTTTTCGGGACTTATATTTTATCTTTATCTATATGGATTTCTTTTTTTTCTATCAAAAATTCTATTTAACTAGAAAGAACAATGGAACAATCGATAATTGATCTTGAAAAAGGATTATTTCTTAATACGTATAATAGACTTCCAATAGAAATTTCACAAGGAATGGGTGTTCATTTATTTGATAAGGAAGGGAATAAATACCTGGATTTTTTTTCCGGCCTTGGCGTAAATGCGCTCGGTTATGCACATCCGGGAATTGTCCATGCGGTTAGTACCCAAATACAGAAGTTTGCACATTTATCAAATAATTATATCACTGATATTCAGATTGATTTTACTGAGCTTTTACTTAAGCACTCTTCAATGTCTAAAGCATTTCTTACAAATAGTGGAACCGAATCTGTTGAAGGTGCATTAAAATTGATAAGGAAACACTATGGTCCTGAGAAAAAAATATTCTCATTAACAGGTTCCTTTCACGGCAGAACATATGGTGCTGTTACTCTGACAGGAAAAGAAAAATATACAAAGGGTTTTGAGCCCCTGCTTCCGGGAATTGAACAAATTAATTTTAACGATGCTGAAGACTTACATAGAAAGGTAGATCAAAAAACTGCTGCAGTGTTTATTGAATTTATCCAGGGAGAAGGAGGAATAAATGTAGTCTCTGAAGAGTTTGCCAGAGACCTTATAAAACTTAGAGATGAGTATGGTTTTGCCCTTATTGCC
>DATICR010000091.1:0-6170 GCA_035456745.1 Ignavibacteriaceae bacterium | reverse complement strand
GAAGGCAGGTGGAATTGTCGGTATTTCGTTAATATTTTTTTTATAATAGTATCGGTAATTGCAGGAAAAATATTGATTTTGTTACTGCTAGAAAATTAAAAACTATATTCCCAGGTTATATTAAAATAGTGTTGCAAAGACGTTAAGCAGAATAAATGCTTTTCTATCAATTATGAAAAATTCAGGGAGATTTTATGAAAAGTGATACTATCAGGAAAAATATTCAATATATCGGCGCGGCACTTGTCATCTTTACGACTTTGATATTGGCTTTTATAATAATTCCGGGTCTCTTCGCAGACAAAACTCCCGGATTAAGACTCGGAATGGCAGTCAAAATGCTGATTGTCATTATAATCCTCCATCTGTTGATTTGTTATACTTTCAGAAGGATGATTATTGTCAATAAAAGAGGTAGTCATTTAAATATGATAGTCTTTATCATTACCGGAATCGGATTATTAATATTAGGTTTATTCTTATCAGATGGTGCTTTTTCAATGTTGGGTCATGCCAATATGCAGTTTGTAGCAATTTCATGGTTTGTTTGTGTGGTCAATGATATTATTGCGGGAATATTAGTTTTTATTGCACTTTTTTTACAACCTAAAAAGATGGTTGTAAAGTAATTGATGACAATATTAACCGAAACGAAAACATAATAAACCAATTTAGTTATTAAATTTTTTTCGAACATCTAAACAAAAACATATTCCGATAAGCTGAATATGGTAATACTATAAAGGAAATGTATGTCAAAAATATATCGTGAAGGTGCAATTGGCGCATTAATGGATGAATACGAAAGGGCTTCTATTGAATTGGCCGCGATCATCGGAAGGTTATCTCAATCCGAATTTGAAAAAATTCTTGATCCGCATACAGAAGATGAAGATTGCAGAAGTGTACAGACAATTATTAATCACGTAATCAGATCCGGATATGGATATGCAAACTCAATCAGAAGATCTACAAACCAAACTGAAATAAAACCGGTCTTTCAAACCAATAATCCTGAAGAAGCACTCATTCATTTTGATAAAATGCTGAAGTATACTGAGGAAACCCTGGAGGGCAAATGGAAGATGAGCTATGATGAAATGTTTAATACAGAAGTAATTACATCTGATGGGACCAAATCAAATCTGGAAGCAAGACTTGAACATGCAATTGTACATATTTTAAGGCATAGAAGACAATTGGAAAAGTTGCTCAAATTAAAGACTTAAATAGACAATAATAATCTGTTCTATGAAAATAATAATGCAAAGGTAAGTGCTCTGACAAGCGGTTTCTCTTACTAGGTTTTCACCTCCAGCAGTCTGTTCTGCGGATTACGTCAACGGCATTAAAAGATTAATTATTATAACATTCTTTTTACTTTTATCTTTTATCTTTTTCCCCTCGTCCACCAGTAGCTATTCAATGAGAAGTCAGATATATTTATATTAAACATTAAAAAAGGACAATATTATGGTTTCAGGTATTCAAAAAGAAAAAGCCGAACAGTTCCTGAAATATCATCAGGACAAAGAAATTCTGGTTTTGTTAAACTCGTGGGATATCGGAAGTTCTAAATTAATAGAAGCATGCGGCTATAAGGCAATCGCAACTACAAGTATGGGAATAGCTGCATCTTTAGGTTATCCCGACTGCCAGGTAATAACATTGTCGGAAATGATTGAATCCATTACCGGAATCGTAAATGCAGTACAGGTTCCGGTTACTGTAGACATTGAAGCCGGATATGGAAATAATTTAAATGAAATAATGGATTCTGTTAAAAAGATAATTGCAACAGGAATTGTTGGAATAAACATTGAAGACAGTATCGATTTAAGTCCTGTATTAATTGACGAGATGGAATTTTGTGAGAGAATATCAGCCATTCGTGCATTATCAGATTCATTGGGCTTTCATTTGGTGATTAATGCAAGAACGGATCCATTTTACACTACGTCAGGTTCACCTAGGGAAAAATTATCTGAATCAATTAAGCGCGGCAATAAATACCGGGAAGCAGGTGCCGACTGCATATTCGTACAACCTGTATGGGAAAAAGAAACAATTTCAACATTGGTTAAGGAAATAAATGCACCGATTAATATTCTTGCAAATCCTAAGGTTGGAGTAGGATTACCCCCATCCGTAAGTGAACTTCAGGATTTGGGCGTTGCCCGTTTAAGTATGGGTTCAAGTTTGATGAAAGCTACTTTAGCTTTAATTAAAAAAGTTGCTGACGAACTGTCTGGAAAAGGTACTTACAATATTTTATTAGATACATTAACACCTCTTCCCGATTCTGCCCTGGCCTATAAAATGGCAATAGGGTTGAAAAAATGATAAGTAATTCGTATTACTCCATAACCCGGAAAAGCCTGACTCAAAAAGATCTGATTACTCTTAATCTTACTCCTAATCTTAATCTTACTCTTAATCTTAATCCCTGCTGTTTAGAGTAAGGCTGCAGGTTAGCGCAGCGTGTTAGGTTTTCTAAATAATAAAAAGAGTAAAATATGAAAGCTGTTGTATGCACAAAATATGGACCGCCTGAGGTTCTCCGGTTTATTGAAATGGAGAAACCATTTCCTAAAGATAATGAAGTACTGATAAAAGTTATTGCTACAACAGTTCACATTGGAGATACCAAGATTCGGCGTTTGAAGCCTGATTTGGGACGCGTCAAAGATTTCTTTTTTAAACCCTTGATGCGGATCATTGTGGGTTTCAGGGGACCAAGAAAAAAAATACTTGGAATGGAACTGGCCGGAGAAATTGAAGCTGTGGGCAGGGATGTTACGCTGTTTAAAATCGGCGATTCTGTTTTTGCATCCACTGAATTTAAATTAGGCACTTATGCCCAGTATCGCTGTATTCCTGAAAATGGGATTCTTGCAATAAAGCCTGCTAATATGTCCTACGAAGAAGCTGCACCGGTTTCAAACGGTGGGATAACCGCATTGATCCATCTTAGAAAAGCAAATATTCAGAAGGGCCAAAAGGTATTAATATATGGAGCTTCAGGTAGTGTCGGTACTTACGCAGTACAGATTGCCAAATACTTTGGGGCAGAAGTAACAGGTGTATGCAGTACTGCGAATCTGGAAATGGTGAAATCTCTGGGTGCGGATAAAGTTATTGATTACACGCAGCAGGATTTTACACATAGCGGTGAGACATACAACGTTATTTATGATGCAGTTGGCAAAATTGCATCTTCAAAACGTAAAAAATCCCTGACGAAATCAGGGATCTATTTAAACGTTTTTGCTTTGTCAGGCAATATTAAGTTAAAAGTTGAAGATCTGATATTTCTCAAAGAGCTCTGCGAAGCGGGAAAGCTGAGAACTGTAATTGATAAATGTTATCCTTTTGAACAAATAGTAGAGGCTCATAGGTATGTTGATAAAGGACATAAAAAAGGAAATGTGGTAATTGTTATTGACCATAATGACAAAACCGCACCAGCCATAAAATGAATACGTTTTAGTCACAGGTGTGCAAATTAAGAAGTTCATAAATAAATATTTGGAGACAAAAATATGGAAGTCAAAATAGAAGGCGATAAACTTATCATTACTATTGAATTACAAAAACCAACACCCAGTGCCTCCGGCAAAACATTAGTTGTTGCAACAACACACGGAAATGTGGTCACTGAATGTGTAATTGACGGCAAACCTGTGGTAGTTGGTCTAAACGCTTATATAAAAAAATAATTATTAATTATTACCCGATAGACCTGATCAGGCAGTCGTTTTTTTATTTGGCAGCATTTTCAAATAGTTTTTTTCTTTTTAATAGATAAAGAAATGCTTTGCATTACAAGAGCTTCAACCCCACAGCTATTTGCATTCAACAGTCAGTAAACCGGGGAGCAGGTTAATGTATCGTTAAAATTAATATTGGAATAATTGATGGATGTTGTTATACATAATTTAAATAAAAATAAGATTGCGGAAATCATATCTGATGAAATGCAGGGTTTGTGAACTTTAGACCAAGTCGCTTTAGCGACGCCTTTGTGTCCGACTTTTAATATACTATCACCTGATAAAAAAGTTAATCACCTTATTTGACATACATAGAGATAGAATGTTTAATAAAAAGTATTACTGAATGTTCCTTTACTTTTTCCTTTGTGTCCCGCTCGGTGCGGGATGAAAACTTTGAGTAACTTTGTGTAACTAAACGTGGAAGATTAGAAGTTCGGAGGTTCGGGAGATTGGATGTTGTTATACATAATTTAAATGAAAATAAGATTGCGGAAATCATATCTGATGAAATAATTATAAACAATTTGCAGGATGCTCTAGATCTAATTGCAAATATCTCATATCAGGAAATAAATAAAATTATACTAAAAGAAAATAATATTACGTCTGACTTTTACAAATTAAAAACCGGATTATTGGGAGAGATATTGCAGAAATGTGTTAATTATAACATACAAATTGCGATAGTTGGAAACTTTGAGAAATATAAAAGCAAAAGTCTAAGGGCATTTATTATAGAAAGTAATAAAGGAAATCAATTCTTTTTTGTTTCAGATATTTCAAAAGCAAAGCAAATGTTAATTAAAACATACAAGTGATACATAAATGGTAGTTCCTCCAAACTTCCAACCTTCCAATCTTCCAACCTTCCAATCTTCCAATCCAGTGGCTTAATGGTAAAACTCTGCTTCTCCACTCTTAAATTGTCAATCAACAATTGCTTCTATTAGATAAAAATGGCAAATTAACACCAGCGTACTTTTTGCTAGTGTGGACTCTCAAGTCGTAGGTTACAAGAAAATATTTTCATTAAAAGGAGGTTATATGAAACTTGCATTCTATCATCTTCTGATCCTGCTTCTTTTACCAATTGCATCAATACTATCTCAGACCGGATATACCTATGTAGGTGCAGAAACCTGCGGTATGTGCCACAAATCTGAAAAGCAGGGAAGTCAGTTTTCAATCTGGCAGAACAGTGCTCATTCAAAAGCCTTTGAAATTCTGCAGACAGATACTGCAAATCAAATTGCAAAGGCAAAAGGATTTAAAGAACCGGCAGCTAAAACCTGGGAATGTCTCAAATGCCACGTAACCGGTTATAATCTTGATGCGACTATGCTGGGGAAGAAATTTAAAATTGAAGACGGAGTTCAGTGTGAGACCTGCCACGGACCTGGTTCAGCATATAAAGATATGAAAATAATGAAGGATAAAGATTTAGCAGTTAAGAACGGGCTTGTTCTTCACGATAACATCCAGGAATTTTGCGTAAGCTGTCATAACAGCGAAAGTCCCACTTTTGTAAAATTTGACTTTAACGAATACTGGGACAAAATTAAACATAATATCCCGGGGGAATAAGAATAATATTTATAGATTAAAAATAAAATACCTGCACAAAGAAGTTGAGATTCTGGCAGAATAATTCTGCGTTGGACTCCACATTTACTTTGCAGTAAATAAGGAAGTTTGTTATGAGTATTCGTGAAATAAAGTGGACGGACAAAGAGAAAAAAGTTGCAAGAAAAGCATTTGATTTGGCTTATGAGAGAGAAATGGAAGAGATAAAAACATTGTTGACTGAAAAAGTATCTGATTTAAAAACTGAATCTGATGTGTGGGCAATCGAAGATTTCTTATATGATAGAAGAAAAAATGTAGATGCAAAATATGATTATAGATATTCTAAATTGATTCTGGTTTTTGGCCGGTTACTTAGTGAAGGTTATTTAAAAGAAACAGACATTTTAGAATTGAATGAGGATAAAAGAGAGTTGATAAAAAAAATATCAATGTTTGAGTAATGCTTATTATGCACAATCTAATAACAGCATAATTGCCGAATGCGTACGGCGTCCGCTAAAACCCAATAAAAAAAGTTAATACGCCTATTGTACGATCTGACTTCCGACTTCTGACCTCTGCCTTCTTCTTTTGCCTGCAGCCCACTGCCTTTTGCCTTTTCGTCTTTTCCCGGGCTGTCACGGTCCGCATCAGTTTATAACTCCGAACCGTTTTACGCTGAATTTGGTGACAAAGTTTTTACTACTACTGCTTATCCTTTCCGAAACTAATTTTCCATTAAAGCAGATGCTGCAAGTTTACAGCTTTCTGACGAAGCAAAATCTAACCTTGCCCCCGTAATATCGCCTAGATTCACTTTTACTGTCG
>DATICR010000090.1:0-3551 GCA_035456745.1 Ignavibacteriaceae bacterium | reverse complement strand
CACGGCCGTTCCGAAACGCAAATAACTTCATCATCATAATTTTATAATTTACTGTACTTAGTATTGAGGAGGGATGAGGTTTAAATCTATAAGATAATATTTTTACTTTTCCTGTTAAAACGAAATGTAAGCATGAATGCTGATGAAGTTAGTCCCAATAATAAACCGATCCATATCCCTATTATTCCATATTCAAAAATAAATCCCAGAAGGTAGCCAATCGGCAGTGCAATTATCCAGTAGGCGATAAAAGTTATAAGGGTAGGGGCTTTTACATCCATTAAACCGCGAAGAATACCGATACCGACAGCCTGTACTCCATCGGAAATCTGGAATAATGCAGCTATAACCAGTACAGAGGAAGCAAATGAAATAACCGCCGGATTTTCTATATACAAATGCGGAAGAATATTTCTAAGCGAAATGAATGCAATTCCAAAACAAGACATAATGGAAGCCGAAATAATTATTGCTGTGAATCCTGCTCTTCTTGTTTCAGCAATATTCTTTTTACCCACAGCATTTCCAACTCTTATGCTTCCTGCTGCTGATACTCCTACTGCACTCATAAATGAAATTGATGCAAGATTAATGGCTATCTGATGAGCGGCAAGCTGATTTGTTCCAAGCCAGCCGACCATTACAACAGCAAATGAGAAAGCCCCAACTTCAAAAAAATATTGGATTCCACCAGGTAGTCCCAGTGCGAGAATTTTTCTTATAATTTTCTTATTAATGCTTTTGAAATGAAAAGTCACATCATACTGTCTAAACCTGCCGGATCGCATAACATAAACCATGATAACTAGTGCCATAAAAACCCTTGAAGTAAAAGTAGCCCATCCTGCGCCGTTCAATCCAAGTGCCGGAAAACCTAATTTCCCGAATATCAGAAGCCAGTTGACAAGAATATTTATTAGGTTGGCAAGAAGGACCACTATCATTGCAGGTTTCATTACTGAAAATCCCTCGATAAACTGTTTGTAAGAAGCAAACAACATAGAAGGGATAACCGACAAACCTAAAATTCTGGAATAAGATTGCGCCTGTCCGACTACTTCAGGCGGCTGATCAATATAAACAAGAAAATTCGAAGAGATAATAATCAACAATGCCAGAACTACTCCGGCAGTCATATTAACAAGTAAGGACTGTCGGAATAAAACTCCGCATTCTTCGTATCGATTACCGCCCACAGCAATTGCAACAAGAGGCGTCACTGCAATAGAGATTCCGAGACCAACTATAAATAAAAGAATAAAAAGACTGTTAGCGAGAGTTGCACTTGCCAGCGGTATTGCACCGATACTGCCTACCATTATACTATCGACAACTCCCATCATTATAAATCCCAGTTGGCCTATAATTACAGGATAGGCAATTTTTATAGTCTTCTCTATTTCATCTTTGAGCAGATACATAGTTAAATTTAATTTAAAATAATAATATAATGTGAATCGACAACTTGTCGAATTAAAAATGAAGGGAAAAAGAGAACCGGGATTTTACATCCCGGCTCAAGGAGGCACTTTACTATGATGAATCAATTATTTTATGGCAACTTTACTGCTGTCTAATATTTCATCAGCTACATTAAATCTGTCTCTTAGAGTTTGATTATAGAAGTTTGTGCACATTTTTCTAACTCTTCCACTATCATCAAATTTAATAGCCTGTTTGACAGCAAAAACTCCCCGTGAGTCATTTATCTTATATAAAGCCAATGCAGCAACTATTCTACCATCTTCATTTTTCTCAATTCTTAGCATTTTCATCAATGGTATTACTGCCTCAGTAGCTTTAATTTCACCCAGCATATATGCAGAACTCTTCCTTAAACCATCATTATCAGAACTTAAACCAATCAATAGACTTGTTATCACGGCTTTCTTTGTAGCAGGATTTTGAAGTGAAGATTTATCAAAGCCATAAGATGTCATGACAGAAAATAATAGTGCACCGGCGAGAAAAATAGCTGCTGTTTTATTCATATTAAGCCTCACTTTGATTAATTACTAACGGAAAATAATTTGATATTATGCTTCAGTAAAGCTATTTGGGATAGAAGGTTAAACAGAAGGGTTTGAGGTCAAGATAAAAGATAAAAGATTAAAGATTAAAGTACGGTGAAATAAGATAAAAGATAAAAGAATAGAACATTTGATCCGGGTTAACCAGAGTAAATGAGATAGCAATATAAATAGAATGATTTACTGCTCAATGCCATGCAGTCATGCAATCATGCAAACTGTGCTAGTTGTATAAAATAATTTGTCAATCGTCATTCGCCAATTGTCATTTTTCATTATTCATTATTGATGGACTTTGTGGGCAACCACTAATCAATATACCTCCTAATAACCTTCTTAATACTTTCTTCGCAAACTTTGCAGAAAGGTTTGGCTCCTTTTGAAAACATAATACAATCGATCATTGGCCTGTACATTCCCTTTGATGAATAACCCGCGCCCTCAAAAGCACCCACCTTTCCCCAAAATTTACTCTTATGCAGCATTGAATCCACAGCATCACTATGCTCTTTGTCGAGATTATTGTATTTATCTTTTAGTTTTTGAATTTCAACTTCAGATGCATGAGCTCTCTGAAGATCGGCAATCTTCTGATTCAACTCCCTCCTCACTTTCTGCCATGCAAGATCAAATTTATCAAATTCCTCTTTTTCCCATGGGGTGGGTATTTCAACTCCCTGAGTGGTTAGCTCCTTCCACTTAAGGTTATCTTTATTTAGTAATTTTGTAATGTTTGGTTCCACAGGCTCAACACCTTCCGGATAAAAATCATTATAGGCTACATCGGAAGTATAATACTCATCGGCCAAACCTGAAAAGGAATGACCAAACTCATGTAAGAATATGTAATCACTAAACTGGTTGTCCGAAACAAAAGTACAAAACAAATTATAGATGCCTCCCCCTCCATAGCGGGACTCATTTACCATAATATAAATTGCATCATAAGGAACGTTTGCTGCTACATCTCTCATTGTCTTATTATCTTCAGTCAGGATGTACCTTTCAGAACCAAGAGAATAGTAAGTTGTACTTAACAAAGTATTCTTATAAATACCTGCGCCGGGATTGTCGCATCCGCTGTCCATTGAGGCTTTGAAAATTCCATAAATATTAAATCTGTCTTTCAATGATTTATACGGGTCCTGGTTTATAAAAAGATCAGTAAAATGTTTTAAGTCCTTTTCAAATTTAGCCTTTTCATTTTCATTATACCCTTCCCCCAGAATTACCACATCAACCTTACTATGAGGATCACCGGAATAAAATTCTTTATATACTGAAACCCCGCGGCTGTCAACAGTATCGTTTATTACATAGATATCAGCGGGATCAATGATGAAAGAATATATTTCATTCAGATCGTTTGATTTATTTCTTTTTTCCACTGAAAATTTAATCTTGTTTTTTGGAAAAGGAATTAGTGCACTTTCGTGAAAAGCTTTCTTAATTCCATTTATTGCCTGGTCACTTGTCTGATATTCCTTAAAATAACTGTCGAATCCCTTAGAGTAAATTAAT
>DATICR010000089.1:0-15998 GCA_035456745.1 Ignavibacteriaceae bacterium | reverse complement strand
TAGCAAACACCACATGAAGTTTCTGTATGCTGACATCGTGAATAATCTGATCAAAAGCTCTCTGGAGAAAAGTTGAATATACAGTCACTACAGGAATAATTCCCTGTGTGGCAAGTCCGGCCGCAAAGGTTACAGCATGCTCTTCTGCTATCCCTACATCAAAACAATTCTGAGGGAATTCTTTCTGTAGAATATCAATACCTGTTCCATCAGGCATTGCAGCTGTAATTCCAACTACTTTTTTATTTCCTTTGACTATTTCAACAAGCGCTTGACCGAATATTGAAGTGTATGAAGGAGCTGTACCATTTTTCTTAAATGCTTTTCCTGTCATTTTATCGAAAGGCGTCGATGCATGGAGTTTTTGAAAATCGCCTTCAGCAGGTTTATATCCTTTTCCTTTCTGCGTCATTGCATGGACAAGAATAGGTCCTTTAAAATCTTTTACTTGTTCAAAAATTCTAATCATCTGATGAAGATTATGTCCGTTAATTGGTCCAAAATATCTGAATCCCAAAGCTTCGAAAAGCATACCAGGGGTGATGACAGCTTTAATTCCACCTTCCAGACGTGAGGCTATTTTTCTCAACCTGTCTCCAAACTGATCGAGCTTTCCAGTAAGTTCCCAGATTTGACCTTTGAATTTATTGTAATCAGGATGAGCGATCATTTCTGTAAAATAATTTGAAACCTGCCATACATTTGGAGCAATTGACATACGGTTATCATTAAATACAACTATCAGGTCGGATTTATTTATTCCAGAATTATTCATCGCTTCATAGGCCATCCCGCCTGTCATTGCACCGTCACCGATTATAGCCACCACTTTTCTTTTCTCATTTTTCAGATCTCTTGCCAGTGCCATTCCAAGTGCAGCCGAAATAGATGTGGTTGCATGCCCCGCACCAAATACATCATATTCGCTTTCGGATCTTTTCAGAAATCCGCTTATTCCGTAAAGCTGTCGAATCGTACTAAGTTTATCTTTCCTGCCGGTTAATATTTTATGCGGATATGCCTGATGCCCGGTATCCCAGACGACTAAATCATAAGGAGTATTAAATACTTTATGAACTGCAACAGCAAGTTCAACTGTACCAAGTCCGCCGCCGAAGTGTCCTCCGACTTCGGATATTGTATCTATAAGAAATTCACGAATATCATTGCATAGAATTTTAAGGTCGTGAAAATCAAGTTTCCTGATATCCTCAGGATAATTTATTCTTGATAGTACCGGGTATTTCATCTCCTCGGACATCACACTTCTCCATTACTTTTAATCATCATTTGTTTCGTCTTCAAAATTTAACGCATCAAGATTCTTTTTCAATTCTGTAATTTTTAGTTCGGCTTTTTTCAAAGCAGAAATGCAGCTACGGGATAGCGTAATCCCCTCTTCATAAAGAGTCAGGGCATCTTCCAGACCGAGGGAATCACTTTCAAGCAAAGCAGATATTTCCTCCAGTCTCTTCAGATCCTTTTCAAAACTTTCATTCTTTTTACTCATTATTTTTTGTTTCCGGATAAATTTTAACGCTGCCGTCGAAAAAAATTATTTCGGTTTCGATATCCGAATTAAATTGAACACTTCTTTTAACATATTTATTATCCTGTCTCACAAGTGTAAATCCCCGGTTAAGTATTTTTTGAATACTGTTTGATTCAATAATTTTCGTAAGTAATAAAATTTTATTGTTATGAGATAATATTTTTTGATCAGTTCTTTGAAGCAATTTATAAAGCAGGTTATCAACTAACTGGGATCTATTCCTGATAATATTTATAGGAACCCTGAATCCATAGGAATTTAAAATTGCTAAAAATCTTTTTCTTAGGGCAGATATATATTCTTCTATTTTTAATGCAGAATTATAGGAAAAATCATCTATAAAGGCAAAAATTTCATTTTTATCAGGTGTAGCCAGCTCCATTGCAGCCGAAGGTGTGGGGGCACGAAGATCTGCAACAAAATCGGTAATAGTAAAATCTGTCTCATGACCTACACCGCTTATCACAGGTATTTTTGATCTATAAACGGCGCGGGCAACTATTTCTTCATTAAAAGCCCATAAATCCTCGATTGAACCACCTCCCCTTGCCACAATTATAACATCTATATTCTTTTCGTCATTTAAATCCTTTATGCTGCTGACAATACTTTCGGCAGATCCGCTGCCCTGAACTCTGGCAGGAGCGATAATAAGTTCTGCCAGAGGATAACGCCTCTCTGCAACACTGAGCATATCCTGAAAAGCAGCTCCGTCGATTGCTGTAACTATACCTATTCTTTCCGGAAAAGCAGGAATCCTTTTTTTATGTGACGGGTCAAATAAACCTTCTGACCCCAGCTTTTGTTTTAGCATTTCAAAAGCAGCCTGAAGTTCTCCTACCCCTGCCGGTTTCATTGATCTGACATCAATCTGGTAATTGCCACGGGGAGGATATACTGATAATTTCCCGTTTACAATTATCTTCATTCCGTCCTGCGGAGTAAAAAAGACATAGTTGTTAAAGCCTCTCCACATTGTACAACATATTAAGGCATCTGAATCTTTTAGGTTGAAATACCAATGACCCGATACATGAGCTTTAAAATTGGAGATCTCTCCGATAACTGATAACTCTGAGAATTCTTCTTCAAGAAGAAACTTTATTTGCCTGGTTATTTCAGAAACAGTGAGCGTTTGGATGATTTATTCCTGGGTTTTATTATTGTATATAAAACTAAATAATCTGGATCGAATTAAAAATGCAAATAGTTGATTTCTCTTATTTTCTTAAGATAATAATTGGAAAATTTTAGCTTCAAAGTTTAGCAGTTAACGCTCATATAAAATTGCATCACCTCCAATGAGTTCCTCCCCTCTAAGTAAAGATTAAAGAATCGAATTTGGAGAGTGTACTTGTAGTAAATACACTTTTAATATGATCCAATTGAAGGAACAGTTTTAGTTCCTAAGTCACGAAATCTCTAAGTCTCTTAGTCTCACGACTCCTGGGCTTCCAGCCATCTTTCGGCATCAATTGCAGCCATACAGCCCGAACCCGCAGCGGTGATTGCCTGCCTGTATGTTTTATCAGCAACATCGCCGGCGGCAAATACACCCGGAATGTTGGTGTATGTTGAACCTTCCAGAACTTTTAAATATCCGGTTTCATCCATATCGAGGATTCCTTTAAAAAGTTCGGTGTTTGGTTTATGACCGATGCCGATAAATAATCCGTCTGCGGAAATCTCAGTAAGCGAAAGATCTTTCGTATCTTCAAGTAATACGCCAGTCATAACTTTTTTCCCGTCTTCCTGCTTCCCAAGTACTTCTTTAACGACCTTGTTTGTAAAAAATTTAATCTTTGGATTTTTTTGAGCCCGGTCAAGCATAATTTTCGACGCCCGAAATTCACCTCTCCTATGGACAATCGTTACTTCAGAAGCAAACTTTGTAAGGAAGTTAGCTTCTTCCATAGCTGTATCACCACCTCCAACAACAAGAACTTTCAGATTTTTGAAAAAGAAACCATCGCAGGTAGCACATGCCGAAACACCGTATCCCATATATTTCTTTTCACTTTCAATTCCCAGTAATTTGGCAGAAGCACCCGTGGCAACAATAACTGCATCTGCGGTATAAAGTTCATCATACGATTTCAGTACAAAGGGTCTTTTAGTAAAGTCAACTTCAGTAATTTCTTTATAAAATGACTTTGCTCCAAAGCGATGAGCCTGATTACGCATTATATCCATTAATTCAGGACCCATAATCCCTTTTTCAAAACCCGGATAATTCTCTACTTCGGTGGTAATCGTTAGCTGCCCTCCCGGTTGCATTCCTTCAAAGATAACAGGATTAAGATTAGCTCTTGCATTATATAATGCAGCCGTAAACCCTGCAGGTCCGGATCCGATAATAATTATTTTAAAATGATTTTGATTTTTTTCAGCATCAGACATTTTTTACTCCAGAAAAACAATATATACTATATTAGATTACATTCGAATTAAAAAGTTTCGGGATTAAATAATTCGTATATACAAACTTAATAACAGAAGAGATTATATTTAAATTCATTAATCCTTTAAAAAAGAAGAGTTCCTTTTTAATCCTGAAAGTTTTGCCCTCTTAAGTGGACTTTCACTAAACCTGGCTTTAAAAGTTTCAGCGTCCATTTCATTAATCTCGCGCAGTCCTATCCCGGTTTTCCCACCTGAAGGTTTAAATTCTTCGATTCTGCATTCCACACTGAATTTAATGTTCCATGGACAAACATCCTGGCATATATCGCAGCCAAAAATCCATCCCTCAAATCTTTTCTTAAATGAATCAGGGATCTCACCTTTATTTTCAATGGTTAAATATGAAATGCATTTATTCGCATCAACCTGGTATTCATCTGCGATTGCATTGGTGGGACAGGCATCTATGCAGGCAGTGCAGCGGCCGCAATGATCGGTTATCATTTCAGAATAACTAAACTCATAATTCGTGATTATATTTGCTATGAAAAACCAGCTTCCGATTGAAGGATTAATAACATTTGTATGTTTCCCTATCCAGCCTAATCCTGCTCTTACAGCCCATGCTTTATCCATTACAGGTCCAGTATCCACATAAGAAATTGATCGGAATCCGGAATCGATTTCTGCCAATTCTTTCTCAAGAATTTTTAATTTATTCGTTATTATTATGTGATAATCCTTGCCCCAGGCATACCTTGATATTTTTCCCTCATCATCTGATTCATTGTGATTAAAGGGAGTGTAATAATTCATCCCGAGTGAAATAATACTTTTAGCTTCAGCAAAAACATTTCGGATATCTCTCCTTCTTTCCTGATTTCTTTCCATGTATTGCATTCCGGCCTGATATCCATTTTCAAGCCATTCCATCAAATGATCTGATTCTTCATTTAAGACTTCCACCTTGGAAAAACCAACCAGGTCGAACCTCAAATTCTTAGCCTTTGTTATTACAATATCATTTGTAATTTTCATCTTCCACTCTCCGATCTACGACTTCTGATCTATGACATCTGATCTCACCAATTCAAAAGCTTCTTATATACCTTCACAAAAACGTTCTCCTCTACAATTCTCACGTCAAAATAATTCAAACCTCTCTGTCCTGTCGGGGTTTTACCCGTCTGCAGATTAAAAATCCAGCCGTGTGCAGGACAAACAACACATCCGTCTTCAAGAAACCCATCATAAATCAATGGAGAATGTTGATGGGGACAGATGTTGCTCAATGCATATACATTATCATCTACTTTAAAGATGGCAATATCGACATCATCTACCATAAATCTTCTACCTGAATTATTTATCAGGTCAGAGATCCTGCAGACCTTTTGAAATCCTTCCATCAGAATCCTTGAAACTTATCTTTTATATGAATTCCTTTTTCGGTAGAAGACACCGTAGCATATACTGTTTCAGGATCGTGTTCAAAGAACAATTTCCAGTCCTCATCAAGTGCTGATTTTAAGATTTTCTTTTTTTCATCAACAGTCACGAGTGGCTGCAGATCATATCCCATTACATATGGAAGAGGAATATGTGAAGTTGTAGGAAAAAGATCACAGCAATAAAGGATTGTATTTACTGAATCAGATATTTTCAATAACTGCTGACCAAAAGTATGCCCATTCACAATTATAAAATCAATCTCATCATCTAATTTCTTTTCACCTTCAATCTGTAATAGTACTCCGGCATCCCTTAGCGGCATGAAGTTCTCTTTGATATAACTTCCCGCATCTCTTTCGGAAGGATTAATCGCCCATTGGAAATTTTGTTTTTGTACATAATAAATTGCATTTGGAAATGCAGGTTCGAGTCTGCCGTCATTCCTTACAGTCGATCCTCCTGTATGATCAAAATGAAGATGTGTCAGAATGACATCAGTTATATCTTCTGCTTTCAGATTTAACATTGAAAGTGATTGCTCCAGGGAAGAAGACTTCTGGTCGATGTCATAAATTTGTTTATTCTTATCACTCCATTTTTTCCCCATGCCTGTATCGACTAAAATTTTCTTTGAATCTGAAATCAGCAGAAGATTCCGGGTTGCAAGTTTAATCCTGTTTTCTTTGTCGGGCGGGTTAGTTCTTTCCCACAATGGTTTTGGAACAATGCCAAACATCGCCCCGCCATCCAGTCCAAAATATCCTGATTCAATAATATGCACAGCATATTTACCTATTTTCATGAAAAAACCTTGTTAATCATCAATTGTTTAAAAGATAAAATTAAAGAAGATCTGATAAAGGTGAAAGGAAAATATGTCGGCAGTTTGCTAAATCTTGCAGAGGTTATGTATTATTATATTGCTCACATTCAATTTTGTATATGATGAATTATTATTCGGTGTAAAAATATCTCTATTGAAATTAGAGTATTCACCAATAAATAAATTGATTATTCAGATTATTTAAACAGAAAAAGGACACCTGAAAGGTGCCCTTTTCTGTCCCCGAAGATATCTTTTTACCTGGTGCAACCCCCACAGCAAAACTCCCCTGGGATTTCCCCAAACAGGATTTTTGTCAGCTCTCCCCTGACAACAAACTCCCCCGGATCCCAAGTGTTTCCAGTCTCCCCTGGCCACTTCCCCAAGTTTTCCGCAACTTCGTTGCAGAAATATTTTAAGAACTAATTATTCTTCAATTTTATGAACACTATCTACCGGGCAAACCGAGACGCATTGTGGTTCATCATGAAATCCAACACATTCTGTACATTTATCAGGAACTATATAAAAATAATCATTAGAATAAAAACCAGATTTACCTGATGGGGCTGCCGCACCTTCTCCAAAAGTTGAACCTTCCATTTCCCACTCGTGTCCGCCTTCATAAATGGCATTATTCGGGCATTCTGGTTCACAAGCTCCACAATTGATGCATTCTTCATTTATCCTGTATGCCATTAACTAACTCCTTCTGACTCTATTTATTATTATCCAAAATTTGTGATTATAAATAAACTAAAATTATGCCATTCAGGACTAATTAAATCGCGAAAACTAAAGATAGGAATTTTATTAAAAATGATAATAAACTCAGAAGTTAATTAAGTGGTATTGATTTTTACCTTTTCACAAAAGAGAATAGAGAAAGTTTATTTCTCGGAATTGGCGAGAAGTTGTGATATGAGATACAAATAGCGATTATAAAATTTCTGAAGAAACCGATAATTAACGCCCTAATTGATCTAAATATTCCTTTTTCTTCAGTAAAGTATCAGTATCTTCTACGTGATTAGGATCTGGAATGCAACAATCAACCGGACATACAGCGGCACATTGAGGCTCATCATGAAAGCCTTTGCATTCTGTACATTTATCTGGAACTATGAAGAAGAAATCATTCGAAAAAAATCCTTGCGATCCGCTGGGGGGGGCATCACCTTCGCCATAATGTTTGCCGGCAAGCTCCCATTCTGCACCACCTTCATATATTGCAGTATTGGGACACTCAGGTTCACAAGCACCGCAGTTTATACATTCTTCTGTGATCATAATGGACATATTAATTTCTCCTTACGAAATTATGAATCCTGACGTCCCCGTAATGATAATAAAAACACAATAATCTAAGAGACAATTTTACTAAAAGAGTTTATAAACATCAATAAGAGATATCTGAAATTAATTCTAGAACGATGAAAAATTAAAATATGATTTTATCAAACTAAATATTTTTCTCAAATGCAAGTTGCCTGCTGTAGACTTGACCTTACCATCCACCGCTGGCGCCGCCGCCGCCGAAAGAACCGCCTCCCCCGCTGAATCCTCCGAACCCTCCACCACTGCTTCCACGATAGCCGCTGCTTCCACTGAATCCGCCCATTCCACCATAAAATATAAAACTTCCTAATCCTCTCCTTCCGCCTCTGAAGAAAAATATGATAATGAAAAAAATTATCATTAAAATAATTGCGAAGGGTGATTTATTTTTTCTTCTTGGTTCATCTTTTTTAGCAGTGTATTCACCTTTTATTGCAGATATAATTGCATTAAGTCCGGCTTCAACTCCTTCATAATATTGTCCGGCTCTGAAGTATGGACTTATTTCATTCCTAATAATCGAACTTGAAAGTGCATCCGGAAGTGCCCCTTCTAATCCATACCCCACTTCGATTCTCATTTTCCTGTCATTCTTTACAACAAGGAAAAGGACGCCATTATCATGTTCTTTTGTACCTATCTTATTCTTTTCTGCAACATCCATGGAATAATATTCCAGAGGATAATCATTTAATGTGTTTATCATAAGATAGACAACCTGATTACTTGTTGAGTCCTGAAAACTTTTCAGTTTAGTATTTAAAGAATTTAATTGTCCCTGAGTCAATGTATTCGTAAAATCATTTGCCCAGTACTTTAGCTGCGGAACCTGAGGTTGGGAATATGCAGCCGAAATAAAAATCAGAAATAAGAGTATTTTTTTCATTTGCACTAAAACTGTACTTTAGGAGGAGTTTCCGCACCCGGGACCGACTGAAAATATTGCTTTTGTTGAAATCCAAAAACAGCAGCAAATATTGAAGTAGGAAATCTTTTGATTGTAGTATTATAACTCTGAACTGTTTCATTGAATCTTCGTCTTTCAACTGCAATCCGGTTTTCAGTTCCTTCTAATTGTGCCTGAAGTTGAAGGAAGTTTTCATTTGCTTTAAGATCGGGATAATTTTCAACAGTTGCCAATAATCTTGATAAAGCACCGGTTAGCTGTCCCTGCAGCTGTTGAAATTTTTGAAATGCCTGGGGGTCATTCAAGACTTCAGGTGTTATGTTCATCTGGCTGACTTTAGCACGTGCTTCAGTTACATCAATTAATACCCCTCTTTCGAAATTAGCATAACCTTGAACTGTATTCACAAGATTGGGTATTAGGTCCGCTCTGCGTTGATATTGATTTTGTACCTGGCTCCAACTTTGATTTACTGTTTCGTTAAGGGTAACCAGGTTATTATATGAACTTATCCCCCATATAACCAGAATGAGTATAATAAGTAAAATAAATCCCCCTACTGCACAACCAATTACCATACCTCTTTTCATCTGACCTCCATATTATTAAGAGATACTTCTTAATTAAAGCTGTCCAAAAAGAAATCTGAATTATTTTTGGACGGCCTCGTAAAAAAATTGTTGTTTAAATCACATAGTTTAATTTAAATTGAATTTCGTTTAATATCCAATGGTAGCTATGGTTTTTCTCCTTTATACTGATACTGTAAATAATATAGGGCTTTATTGGCAATGATATTGTTTTCTTCGAGTGCAAATTTTTCTGCATTTTGGATATTCCCCGTATAAAATCTTAACCATAAAAAATTTCCAATAACAAATCCGTCAAAAATTCTCTCATCAACGAATGCTTTAACTGTTAAATATCCCCATAATATATTCCATCCTAATGATAAGAATCCGCTGAAATAATGCCCGGTGTAGAATTGTCCCGAGCCTGGAATTATATAAGAAAGAATTTTCGCAGTAGTTACATTATATTTTTCGGATTCAACTTTATCACATAAGTTTTTCAAAGGATGGTTAAAATCAATTGCAGCAAATCGTTTTGCGGCCTCATCCCATTCATCCGCAAAAATATAAGACCAACCCCTCCAGTAGTTTATCTCGTCTACCCGATCCTTGAATCTGACATCTGATTGAATTCTATCCAGAATCCGGAACGCACGACTTGTGGTTCTTCTTAAAATATTAACTCTTACCTCAAATATTTTCGTAATAAATAAGGAGGAATCATTTCCGGCATTTATTTCTGCAATTGTGAAATATTCCAATGCTTCCGGATATTTTCCCCCCTCTTTATAAGCTTCTCCTATCAAAAGATTTGATTCAAATGTGTATTTTTTATTTGTATCAAAGAAATTAAGTCTTTTCAATTCGGTAATTGCATCATAGTACTTTTCCTGGTTAAACAATTTGAGAGAATACAGATATTGTTCTTCCAGGGTCTCCTGACAGAAAAATGCAGGAGTGTTAATCAAGAATAATAGTATAAAATATTTTATACAGATTCTTTTCATCGGCAAAAATTATATACCCCCACCAAATAATCGAATGTATTAAGAAAATCTTGAATTCCAGTTTCATAATTAAATTTGATTTTAGCGTTATAGATTTGTGCAGATGCAATTGTACCATAAATATTTCCCGCATAAAAAAATGCGGATACTCCTGTAAAAATCCACCCCCTTACATCATGATCAGCTTTAAAATCTGAAAATGCGATGTAGCCAAATACCCCTGTCAGCAAAGCAGCAAACAAACCATCGGTATAATTTTCAGTATAAACTTTTCCGGAACCCGGGATTATTGCAGACATTATTCCCGCAAGAAGTGGACTTTTATACGGGGTATTAGCGTTCCATTCATAGAACTTTTTTATGTACACTTTTTCCGATGGAGGAAAAACTGAAATGAAATTCTCCTCCGCCTGCATCTTTTTTCCTGATAAAAGTAGTGAAATTCTTTGAAGTCTTAACAAAAATGAATAATCCGGTTGCGTGGAATCCCCGGTCATACTGATATTCCCCAGACCTGCATAATCTTTGGCAAGAAACATTGTTCTGAAATATTCACGTCGTGCATATGTATAAAGTTTTGAATCAATTGATATATGATTAAATTGCCGGAGGGCATCATCAAAAGAATCAATTCTCTGAAGTGCAAGTGCAGATTTAAATTCTACCGAATCATTATATGACTGCTTAAGGTAGCTGCTGTATTCATTATAAGCGCGGAGATAATCTTTCTCACAAAAAAGGTAATCTGCAAATGCCTTTACATTTTCGGTAGAATGAAAATTTATTTTTATTTGAGCAGAATTCCATTGATAGGGAAAGAAAAAAATAAGAATTAATATCAGGCGGGATTTTATCATTCATCATTGATTAATACTAACGGAGGAATATATTTTATTTCTTTGGTGTCAAGCTTATAATTTGAGGGGACATCATAAAATCTTCCGTTTTTTGCCAGAGGATATTGCGATTCACGTCCTATAAAATCAGCGTCTCTCGTAAGTCTGTCTGCGAACATTAAAATCCCCTGGAAAATATTCGTTTCTTTCACCGACAGAACGAAAAAGGATGAGCAGGTAGGGCTAAAAGCACAATTATCGCCATCAACTTCTGAAAAAAAAATCCAGTAAGCATTAATGAATATTGAAACAGCTGCATTACCTATTGAAGTTGATTCCATGCTGTAATTTCTTCCGACATATGGGGACTTCATCTGATATGAATTTTCGGCTTTATCCCATCTTTGCCAGTCTGTCTGTGCATATAATATAATCGGTAAAAATATAACAATAAATAATGCTAATCTCATAATACATGCCAGTATGAAGATTACTGTTTAATTTGAGAGATACTACTTTTTAATGCTTACTTTTATTAATACAGCCCTTCTTTTGAATGCAAAAGGCTGACTGAACTAATTAATGAATTACTGATTTCTAAAATTATTTTGCATCAAGTAATGCACGGGCAATTACAACTTTCTGAATTTCTGAAGTTCCTTCATATATTTCTGTAATTTTAGCATCACGAAGATATCTTTCAACCAGATATTCTCTTACATAACCATAACCGCCATGAATCTGAATAGCATCAAGTGCATTCTCTACGGCAATAGTGGATGAATATAGCTTTGCCATAGCCGCTTCCTTCCAGTAAGATTTTTCCGCGTCCTTCAAAGCAGCTGCACGAAGTGTCAGCATCTTTGCACATTCAACTTTAGTTGCCATATCGGAAAGTTTGAACTGTATCGCCTGGAATTTAGAAATTGGCTCACCGAATGCTTTCCTTTCCTGTGAATACTTAAGGGCAGCTTCAAGAGACGCCTCGGCTATACCGATTGCCTGGGAAGCTATTCCTATTCTTCCTCCATTCAGGGTATTCATTGCAAAGTTAAATCCTTTCCCTTCTTCCCAGATAAGATTTTCAGTCGGAATCTCGCAGTTTTCAAAGGTCAGAGAGCAGGTATCTGAACTTCTTATTCCAAGTTTATCTTCTTTTTTACCATGGTCAAAACCCGGAGTTCCTTTTTCGACAAGGAAGGTGGAAATTCCTTTATGCCCTTTTGACTTGTCTGTGGTAGCCATAACAAGTGCTAAGTCGGAACTAACTCCATTTGTTATCCAGTTTTTTATACCGTTTAAAATATAATGGCCATCCTGTTTATCTGCAGTTGTTTTCTGTTTGGTTGCATCACTTCCTGCTTCGGGCTCAGATAATGCAAAACAACCTAATTTTTCTCCCTGTGCAAGAGGAATAAGATATTTCTCCTTGATATAATCAGAACCATATTCTTCAAGTCCATGACATACAAGTGAATTATTAACGGACATTATAACCCCAACGCTGGCATCGACTTTTGAGATCTCAATCATTGCCAGGACATAACTGATAGTATCCATACCAGCACCACCATATTCCGGTTTAACCATCATACCCAGAAAGCCCAGCTCACCGAGTTTTTTTATGATTTCCACGGGAAATTCAGCATTTATATCCCTTGATACTGCGGAAGGTGCAATCTCAGCCTGAGCGAATTCACGGGCTGATTCCATGATCATTTTATGATCGTCTGATAGATCGAAATTCATTATTTCTTCCCTGATTTTAATGTTAAGAATAAATGTTCAAAATTTTAGCTGTAAAATAGATTAATCTTATTTCTATAGCAATGTATATGGAATTAATTGACTTATAACAAGTATCAGCCGAATCTGTTCAAAACATTCGGATCTATTAATGCTGCGAAGACTAAAAGTTGTGAATTACCTTATCGCATCTTTGGTTTTCTTAGCATAAGATTAGTTCCAAAATATGTGCTGATCTTTTCCAGTTTAAAGATTCAAGAATTATTTACAGTTTATTACCTTTCCACAAGTATCTAATTGCGCACTAAATACGCTCTAAATGCGCTCTGAATGCGCTTCAAGAAGTAGAATATATATGTTTTATTTAAGGGAGATTAAATTTGAAAAAGAAAGAAAACTGTCAAATACTGATAGATATCGAAACTTTTTTTATTAATTATAATTTATTTCGAACAGAAGCGGCAACAGTCCATGATTGATAAATGTATAAAATAAATTCAATTTTATGGCAGATTCCATATTTGTATATTTGTTAAATGCAAAATGATAACGGAAATATTTTAACAGAAGTCAATAAAACCAATGCCCGTAAGATCAGACTAAAGGGATTGACCTTACCGGAATTGCAGCATTATTTTATTGAAAAAGGTGAACCAAAGTTCAGAGCAGAGCAAGTTTTCAACTGGATGTATAATCATCTCGCTGATGATTTTTCTGAAATGAAGAATCTCCCCAAAAGTCTGCGCCTCTCATTAAACGAATCTGCTGAAATAAATACACTTCAACTCTCTGCTGCCGAAATTTCAGCCGAAACCGGCACAAAAAAATTCGTTTTTCTTACGAAGGATAATAATGTAATTGAATCTGTTATAATTCCTGAATCCAGAAGGACTACTCTATGTATTTCCACGCAGGTGGGCTGTCCGCTTGATTGTAAATTTTGTGCAACCGGACTTATGGGTTATAGAAAGAATCTGACTGCAGGTGAAATTTTCGACCAGTATAAAATTGCCTCAAAAGATTATGGCAGGAATAATATAACGAATATAGTTTATATGGGGATGGGAGAACCATTACTAAATTATAATGAGACAATAAAATCTCTTGAGATTTTTGGTGAGGAATTAACTACCGGAGTAAGCCTGAAAAAAATTACTGTCTCAACAGCAGGAATTACTCCCAAAATAAAAGAGCTAGCAGATACTGGTCTCAATGTTAAGCTGGCATTTTCACTTCATTCGTGTTTTGAAAGTACCAGGGCGAAAATTATGCCAATAAATAAGAAATATCCGTTAGCCGGTAATATTGAAGCACTGAAATATTATACACAGAGGACGAGGACCAGAATTACTTTTGAATATGTTATGTTGAGAGACCTGAATGACAGCGATAAAGACCTGAATGCACTTGTCAAACTTTGCAGTCAAATCCCGTCGAAAGTAAATGTTATTCCTTTTAACTCTCTTAAACACATGAATCCTTCCGGATTTTCAGCTTCCCTTGAACCCACTCCCCGCAAAAGAATTGATGAATTTGTACAGAAATTAAGGGATAAAAATGTAACAGTAATCGTCCGTTTTACCCAGGGAGAGGATATTGCCGCGGCCTGCGGTCAGCTTGCAGCAAAATATAACCGGGTATGAAAAAACTTACACACGACGAAATCACCATAAATAGACAGACTCTTGAAAACCTTCACAAGGTGGTTAAGCTTCCTGTTTTCGTCCTGTTAAACAGCATAAGAAGTAATTATAATGTCGGTTCAATCTTCAGGACTTCAGATGGTGCGATGATCGAGAAACTTTATCTCTGCGGTTATACACCACATCCTCCCAAACCATCTGAGGGGAAAAAATCTCCCGCAGGTAAAAAGGAAATTCTTAAAACCGCTCTTGGTTCAACAAAGAGCGTTAGCTGGGAATATGATAAGGATCCCATAGATGTAATAAAAAAGTTAAAGGCTGAAGGGATAAAAATCTGCGCACTTGAATTGACAACACGAAGCAGGAAGTATTATGAAGTATCAAAAAATGATTTCCCATTATGCCTGATCATAGGAAATGAAATTACCGGGGTTGCCCAGGAATTAATCGATCTTTGCGATTTTTCAATTGAGATTCCCCAATATGGAATCAAACAATCCCTCAATGTGGCTGTCGCATTTGGAATTGCAATATTTGAGCTTCGAAAAATATATGACGCAAAAAATCAGGAGCCTTATCCTGTTTAACTATTTAAATAAGTGTAAAAAACTCCTCGCCGTTATCCTTGGTATGGATCATTAATAAATTCGCCCTGACCATTTTTACCAGCGTTCTTGATGCTCTTCTTTCAGAAATATTAACAAGATGGCTTAATTCTCTGACTGAGATAGTTTCATTTGTATTAAGGTAATCAAAAACAGATTTTTCATTAGACCCGATAAAATATTTTTTCAAACTTAAATCCTGGCTACTGGCACGCATAATACGAATCATTTCTTTGCTTGCCTGAAGGCTCTTATCATTTACCCTTACCAGTACAATGGATTTATTAACCTCAAGCTCATTTAAATAATCCTGCAGGCGGTGCGGTTTATTGGTGGATTCGGGTATTAAGACTATTACGACCTCTTTTCCATAGACCTCCAAAAAATCTATTTCATATTCAACGGGTGGTTCGCAGTAATTATTCGCAGCATCCTTAATAAGCTCCGCTTCCGATTTCTCACTTTCAACACCTACTATTTCTTTATCATCGTCTACCCCGAATAAAATATACCCTCCCCGCGTATTCGCAAAAGCTATCATTTCTCTGGCAATTTTTTCTGGCGTGGAAAATTTTCTCTTAAATTCCACCTGCAGATTTTCGCCTTCTTCCAGTAAATCTAAAAAATCTCTCCTTTTCATTCTCCATCCGGGAATAAAATGATATCATTTAGCCTCCCCCTTATAATTGATGCTCTTCTCAAAACATACCTGGAATTTTTATCGGGCGGATGAATTAATGGAGAAGGAAGTACGGCTGCAAGTCTTGAGCATTCATAGATATTTATTTCATCCGGTTTTTTATGGAAATATTCTTTCGATGCAGCTTGAATTCCAAAAATACTTTCCCCCCATTCAGCAGCATTTATATAATCCTGTAAAAGGGTTTTCTTGCTGAGTTCTTTTTCCATTCTCAATGCAGTTATTATCTCTTTTCCTTTTCTAATAATTGATTTTTCTGTCGTAAAAAATAAGTTTTTCGCCAGCTGCATCGTAATAGTGCTTCCTCCACGCAATACTCTCCTCCTGTGATTCTGCTTTATTGCCGCATTTAATTCATCCCAGTCAATTCCTTTGTGGAAAAAGAATTCTCCGTCTTCCATTGAAATTATTGCT
>DATICR010000088.1:0-10182 GCA_035456745.1 Ignavibacteriaceae bacterium | reverse complement strand
ATTTCACCCGATGATGCGCATGATCCCGGATTTACCGGCAGCTTATATATAACCGGGGGGAGATATGATTTAATAAGAGTTGATCTCCGGCTTAACAGGGCTGCAAATACAGGCGGTATATTTGATACTGTATCAATCTTTCAGCAGTTTGCTGCATTTGCCGATTCTATCGTGATGCCTGTTGATTACAGGCTTTATGTCAGGGCAAACTATCTGAATCTTGCCAGGTTCGGTTTTGAATTTTCTACAATATTATATGATTACAAAATTAATCCCGGTATAAACGATGACTTTTTTGATAAAGCAATAATTACAGTAATTCCGAATGCCGATGAACGCGACTCACTTTACTGGAATTCAATTCAAATTATTCCTGACACCCCCGATGAGGAAAAAGCGTACAAGAGAATCGACAGCCTTGAAAGTATTCCAAAGACATTTTGGGACAGGTTTTCTTTTTTGTCCTCCCGTATTTATCTGACAGATGATTTTGGTTTCAGTGCTCCGTTAGGGATGTATCATTTTAACAGGGTGGAAGGTCATACTATCGATTTCGGATTTTTCCTTGAAAATTCTTTAAAGAAAAGATTAAACGGCAATCTTGAATTTTCCTACGGTTTTTCAGATAAGAGAATCAAGGAAAATTTGTCGCTTGGGTATCTTCTCGGGAAATACAGGACATACTCTATTAATTTTAATGCATATAATAAATTGAATATCCTGTTCGGTGAATCGGATGAATACGGCCAGCTTATACCTTCATTACTTGCATTACTATCCAAATATGAATTCCGTAACTACTATTATTCAAAAGGATTTGGTTTTAATATTTCCGGGGAAGTATTTCCGGTTGTTGCATTAAATGCCGGCTATAAGAATCACACGGATAAAAGCACAGTAACGAATACTGATTTCTCATTTTTTAACAGGGGTAAAACCTATATGCCTAATCAGGTAATATATGAATCGAAGATAAATGCTCTTACTGCAGGATTCAAATTGGATTTTCGGGATTATATAGAGGACGGATATTTCAGGAGAAGAATTTCAGGAGGAAGATCATATATAATATTAGATGGTCGAGCAGAAGTATCCGATAAAAAGCTGCTGCGGAGCGGTCTCAATTATATAACATATAAATTAAATGCCAACGGGATTATAAATACATTTAGCACAGCGCACCTTGATTATAATATTATGGGAATGTATAACATTGGAAGTCTTCATTACCAGTCGCTCTTTGCATTACCAGGCAGCATCAATATTCTTTTCCAGAACTTTGCCTTCAGAACTTTAAATGTAAATGAAATATTCGGCAGCCGTATTATTGCTGTTAACCTTGATCATTATTTTAATGATATAATATTTCGGGCTCTTAGAATACCGGGTTTAATGGACTGGGAATTACAGCTGAATGTATTTTGCAATTCAGCCTATAGCGATATCGGAGGTGAAACTTCAACAATTCTTCCTGTTCATATAAGAACATTCCCGCATCCATTTTATGAAATTGGTTTTGGTTTATCGCAGATACTGCTTCCATTAAGAATCGAATTTGCATGGAAACTGAACTACAGAGGTGAGAATAATTTCAGGATCGGTTTGAATTCTTTTCTTTTTTAGAAAACTTTAAAATAAAAAAGCGCTCCGGAAAAAGAGCGCCTGAAAAACAAAAAGCAACCTAGAATTAACTCTTGGGTTTTGCTTCGCTGACAATAATGCTTCGTCCACTAAGGTCGGAACCGTTGAGTGCGGAAATTGCATTACTTGCTTCGGTTTCATTTGACATTTCAACAAAACCGAAACCTCTGGATCTACCGGTCTGGCGATCAGTGATAACCTTCGCAGAAACTACTGTACCATGTGGTTCAAAAGCTGCACGAAGGGAATCATCATTTACCGCCCAGGGAAGAGATCCCACAAAAAGCTTAGTACTCACTAACTTACCTCTGAAAAATAATTAAAAAATAACCATGGCTGTGAAGCCGGGATGAAAAATAGCATTATTAGATAAAAAAACAAAGAAAATTTTAGTTATTATATTTAAACACTTTTTTGAAAAGTATGGTTAATAAAAGAATTGTGATTTTAGTCAATAATCGGTGTTTTCTCAAAAATATTGGAAATTGCTTCTGCCAGAGAACTTACGGGGATTATTTGTATGGAATTCTTAAATTTCAGAGGTTTCATGTTGTTTGCAGGTATAAGAATTTTCTTAAAACCGAGCTTTTCCGCTTCTGCTATCCTTTTTTCGATATTTCCAACACTGCGAATCTCACCTCCCAAACCGACTTCTCCTATTACTACAATTGAATTTCCCGCAGGTTTATCAAGCAGGCTTGATGCAATACTGCAGCATACGGCCAGGTCAACGGCAGGTTCATCGATTTTTACTCCTCCAGCCATATTTAGAAAAACATTATTTGCACTTAACCTGTATCCGCCTCTTTTTTCAAGCACTGCCAGAAGAATTGCCAATCTTCTGTAATCAAATCCTGTTGCTACTCTTTGCGGATTTCCATAATTCGATGGAGTGACAAGTGCCTGAACTTCAAGCAGCAATGGCCGTGTTCCTTCAATGCTTGCGGTAACAACCGAACCCGAAATTTGTTTTCCTCTTTCACTTAAAAAAAGCTCGCTTGGATTTTTAACTTCAGTTAATCCTTCACCATGCATTTCAAAGATTCCGATCTCATTTGTACTTCCGAACCGGTTCTTTAATGCCCGCAGGATTCTGAATGAATGATGTGTCTCGCCTTCAAACTGAATAACGGTATCGACTATATGTTCAAGAATTTTCGGTCCCGCAATCATACCTTCCTTTGTAACGTGACCAATTATTATGACACAGAAATGATTCCTCTTTGCTTCATCCATCAATAGTGAAGTAGATTCCCGAATTTGAGTTATGGTACCGGGAGAATTTTCAAATTCACTTCTGTACATTGTCTGAATCGAGTCAATAATCACCAGTGCAGGGGCTACATTTTTAATCGATGCAATTATGGTATTCATATCGGTTTCAGGTAGCAGGTAAAATTCATCCGACTTTATTTTCAGCCTTTTTGCTCTAAGCTTTATCTGCTTTGAAGATTCTTCTCCGGTGATGTAAAGGACTTTATCATTTATTCTTGAAGCGGCCTGCATTGCAAGAGTGGTTTTTCCTATTCCGGGATCTCCTCCAAGCAGTATAACAGAACCTGGCATAAGTCCGCCTCCAAGCACCCGATCGAATTCCACAATGCCGGTTGTAATTCTTTCTTCTTCATTTGCTTCGATGTCATTTATCTTTGCGACTGAAATTTTATGAGCAGGCGGGGAAGCTTTTCTGCGTCCGGTTTCTATCACTTCTTCTGTAAACGAGTTCCATTCATCGCATTCAGGACATTTCCCCAGCCAGCGGAGTGATTCATAACCGCAGTTCGAACAAATATATTTTATTCTGGTTTTGCCCATTAAATTTTTTCAAGTACAACAGCTGTTCCGTAAGCAAGGACTTCTGTAACACCATTCATAACTTCATTTGCATCATACCTGAATCCGATTATACCATTTGCTCCTAGTTGAACAGCATGAGCTATCATCAATTCATATGAGTCTTTTCTGGTTTTTTCGCATAATTCAGTGAAAAGGGATATGTTGCCACCGACCAATGTCTGAAATGCTGCACCGATAGTTCCGAATACTGAGCGCGACCTTACTATTATACCTCTTACTACGCCCAGGTTCTTTGTGATTTTATAACCGTCAATAGTGAATGCAGTTGTAATTAAGTTATGATCCATTGATAAACCTTTGAATTTTAAGTTAGAAAATTTTTAATAACTTTTTCTACATCTCTTAAAATATCAGGGATTTTTGAAGTTTCTCTTCCACCAGCTGTTGCAAGGTGTGGTCTTCCACCACCGCCTCCACCGGCTAATTTTGCCAGGGAGCCTACAATTTTTCCAGCATTTAGCTTTGTGCTTTTTAGCAGATCATCTGTTACGATACATACAATTCCGACTTTGTCTTCAAATCTTGAAATTAATACTCCCACTGATTCTTTCGTTTTATTTCTTAATTCATCACCGAATAACTTGAGTTCATCCATATTTTCTGCTTCAACTTCACCCTTATAAACAGAAATATTATTAAGCTTAAAAGGTTGCTTCAAAATATTATCGATTTGCCCAAGCTTCTCTTTTAATTTTAATTCCGAAAGATCCTTTTCCAGCTTTTTCTTCTCCTCCTGCAGCACAGTTATACGTTCATCAGATTCTTTTAATCTATTTATTTGGGATTCTATATATTCTTCGATCCCGGCTCCTGTAATTGCTTCAATTCTTCGGACGCCGCTGGCAATTGAGGACTCGCTAATGATTTTAAACAATCCGATTTCCGAGGAATTTTTGACGTGAGTTCCTCCACAGAATTCCATGCTAAAATCACCAAACTGTACAACATTAACCTTATCACCATATTTGTCACCGAAAAACATTAGTGCTCCCATTTTCTTCGCTTCATCGAAAGGAATATCTCGGTGATGATTAAGAGGAATATTTCTTCTCAGCTGTTCATTAACGAGAGACTCAATCTCTTTAATTTCTTCATTACTTAATTTTGAAAAATGAGTAAAGTCAAATCTCAGACGGTCGGGGCCAACATAGGATCCTGCCTGGTGAACGTGTGTTCCCAGGATTTTTCTCATTGCGGCATGAAGGAAATGAGTGGCCGAATGATTGCGCATTATATCCCATCTTCTTTTTTCATCAACCTGCGCCACCACTTCAACTCCAGGTGAAATTATTGAGGGATTTTCGTTCTCAACCACATGTATTGTTGTGTTATTAACTTTTGCAACGTCAATTACCGGCAATGCGACTCCCTTTACAATCATTTTTCCATGATCATCAATTTGTCCTCCTGCTTCAACATAAAAAGGAGTTTTGTTAAGGATAATCAAATCATTCCCGTTTTCCTTTTTATATCCGATAATTTTTCCTTCTGATTTCAACTCATCATAACCGGTAAATTCCGAACCGGCCGGTCCGATCATTTTAAATGTATCAAGATCACCGGTAGAAATATTAACAGACATAAACTTATCTTTGGATGACTCTCTTCCTCTCTGCTGCTGAAGCTTCATCAATTCATTAAATCCATCTTCATCAATTGAAAATCCATTTTCTCTTGCCATTACATTAGTAAGATCGACAGGAAATCCGTATGTATCATAAAGCTTAAAGACATCTTCGCCAGGTATGATATTCACTTTTTCTTTTCTTAATCCATCAATTAGCTCATTAAATAATTCGATTCCTCTGTCAAGGGTAACATTAAAGCTTTCTTCCTCAGCTTTAATTACTTTTGTAATGAAGTCCTTTTTTTCCTTTAATTCCGGAAAGACCTCCCCCATTGTTTTTACGAGCACATCAACCAGATTAAACAGAAAAGGTTTTTGAAGATTTATTTTTCTTCCATATCTTGAGGCACGCCGCAATATTCTTCTTAAAACATAGCCGCGTCCTTCATTTCCCGGAACTGCACCATCTGCGATGGCAAATGATAATGCTCTTATATGATCAGCAATTACACGTATAGGAATTTTATTTTCTTCGTTGTCATATTTAACGCCCGATAATTCAGTAATCTTTTTTATTATAGGCATAAAAATATCGGTGTCATAATTCGAAGGTTTATTCTGAAGAACTGCGCAAACCCTTTCAAACCCCATTCCTGTATCAACGTGTTTTGAAGGCAGATCGTGAAGTACTCCATTTTCGTCGCGATCATATTGAATAAAAACAAGGTTCCATATCTCAATACATTCGGGAGAACCTGCATTCACATAATCCGGATTATCATAATCATCACTAAGATTTATATGTATTTCCGAGCAGGGTCCACAGGGCCCGGTATCACCCATCTCCCAGAAATTATCTTTTTCACCAAATTTGAGTATATGTTCTGGTTTGATATCCGTCCTGGTTTTCCAGAATTCATAAGCTTCATCATCGGATTTGAATACAGTAGCCCACAGTCTTTTCTTCGGCAGTTTCCAAATATTTGTCAGGAGTTCCCAGGCCCACTGTATAGCCTCCGCCTTGTAATAATCTCCAAATGACCAGTTGCCGAGCATCTCAAAAAATGTATGATGATAAGTATCATGGCCAACTTCTTCCAGATCGTTATGTTTACCGCTTACCCGGATACATTTTTGTGTATCAGCAGCACGTTTATAATTTCGTGTACCTTTACCAAGAAAAACGTCCTTAAATTGATTCATTCCGGCGTTCGTAAAAAGCAGGGTCGGATCATCAAATGGAACTACGGGTGAGCTGGGCACGATACGATGATCCTTATTTTTAAAGAACTCCAGAAACTGCTGTCTTATTTCACTCGAAGTCATATTATCTGATTTATTTAATAAAATGTAAAAATAATAAATAACAATGTAAGCTTAAAACCAAACAAATGGATGCGGGACAGTAAGGTATCCTCAGTAATATTGTTATCGTTGATTTTTAACCCCTTTAGTAATAGTTTTGTAATAAATTTCATAAAAGGATTATGGCCGAATCAACTTCTGTTAATATCACTGACCTTGAAATACTAAAAAAAGTTTCCGGATATGATTCCAAAGCCCTGGAAGCTTTGTATAATCGTTACTCAACGATTCTTTACACTCTTATAAAAGCAATTGTATCAGAAGACCGGCTTGCTGAAGAAGTACTTTCAGAAGTATTCGTAATAATTTGGAAAAAAATAAATCATTTTAATTTCGATAATCCGAACGTTTATACCTGGCTTATTATGCTGGCCAGGAATAAGGCTGTTGATACAATAAGGAGACAAAGGAGCGGAGTTGAATCAGAGCCATATTCGGATGCTTATGAGGATAAATATATTATACCGAGACTTAACCCGAACACCAAACCTATTGAATTAAAGGATGCTCTTGCAATGACAGGCAGAATGAAGAGGGGGATGGAAGACCTCACTGATGCTCAGCAGTACGTGATACATCTGGCTTATTTTGAAGGTTTATCGGAATCAGAAATAGCAGCAAAGTTAAACATTCCCGTGCCGACAGTTAAATCAAAAATCAGGGTTGCATTAGTTAGTCTGAAGGAAAACCTTGCGAAAGGAACCTTTGTATGATTTCCAGACAGGAAGCTTCTGAACTGATTTTTGCAGGAGTACTTGGTTGTCTCGATCTTTCGGACCAGACTAAACTGAATGAATATATAAAGTCTCGCGGTGAACTGCCGCCTAATGTCGGTGAATTCCAGAATATAGCAGCCATGCTTCCTGTAATCCTTACCCCTGAATCGCCGGATCCACAGCTGAAAGATAAAGTTGCCAGGAAGCTTTACCGTATTAAGGATGAAGTAAGGTCAAGGTCGACGGGGGAATCAGTAAGCGCTGAAGATTTTTATAAAAATTCAAGAAGAGACAGGCAGTCGCTCCTTTCCGGTAGTTCCATTGAACCCGAAAAATCAGCTCCGGAAGAAAAAAGAAATGAACCCGAAGTAAAGGAAATTGTTAAACCACCCCTGCCGGACAGTAAAGATGAAAAATTAATAACGGAGACAAAGGAACCGGTTATACCGGAAGAATTTGAAACTGTAACTCCTCTAAGAAGTACATTTGAATCTTTTAAATCGACCCGTGAAAAAGTTCTCGAGGGAAATTTTTCAGAAGAAGGTGAAGAAAAAAAATCTCCTGAAATTAAAACTGAACCAAAAATTCCCGCCGGGGAAAAAATTAAAACATCCGAAAGGATTATTACGAAAGATAAAATTCCTCATAAAACAGCAGCAAAAGAGTTATCTTATTATAAGAAGGCAACCACTAAAGAACGCGGTAAAATTTTAGAAAAAGCATACAGGAAAAAACCTTCTACCATAGAAACTCCTGTTGGTAACAAACCATTATATTTATGGATAGCAGTTTCAGTATTCGTAATTCTCTTTTTAGCAGTTGCTGTAATATATCTTAATTTCTCTTCAGAGATAAAAAATTTACAATTAAATAATGAATCTCTCAGGCAGAGATTGAATGATTTATCGGTTAAATTCAGCAATACTCAGGAAATTCAGGATTTTATAGAATCACCGGATGCTAAAATAATTAATCTGAAGGGTACAGGTATAAATCCGGAAGGAAAAGGCAAGTTAATAATTAGTCTTTCTCAAAACAAAGGATATCTGCAGCTTTCCGATATGCCGGTGTTGGGTAACGATAAATCCTACCAATTATGGGTTCAGCTGCCTTCAGGTGGTTATTATTCTCTTGGTGTATATAATCCTGCAGGGAGGATCCAGTACTTCCCGTTTAATATCCCGCAATCAGTTATTGAAAATATTAATGAATTCATTGTAACCGAGGAATCTTCGGGAGGGGCGGCCAGACCAGGCAATAAGGAATTTTTATCAGGAAGTTTTTAATATTACCTTCTGAGAATTATTGTTATTCCAGAAACAATAAGAAGCACCGGCCAATAGACTGCAATAAAATCAAGTATAGATTCCAGGAAGATTGTAACGTAGACTGTACGCGAGACAATTACCAGGATTATTCCCGATAATAAAAGTATAATTGAAGCTATCAGCACTACCGGATTAGTAGTATCATCAAAATAAACGACGAACAAACTTATACCCCCGATTAATATTGCCGAAGGGATATATAAATTCGAAATCTGAATTATATCGAAATGAGCCGGTAGAGAAATTAAAATTCCAATAAGGAAAATTGCAGCTCCCGCAAACAATAATACTTTATAATTTTCTCCGAATGTTGTATAGACAGTTGCGATACCGTACAATATGAATGCATAGCCGAATAATTCAGTTGAATACAGAGTGAGTAATCCTATCAGACGCAGTAGAGTTGCTGCGATAAAAAACAGGAGGATAAAAGTAAGAATAGCAAATTGGAATTGTTTTACTCTGTTCATTAAAAAAATTGGTTAATTCTCCCTTGTATTAATAATTCTTCTCTCTGAAATAATCCTGTCTATCAATAAATCTCTTTTTTCATATTCTATTCTGTGAAATATCTGAAATTCAAAAGCGAGCACATACTTTACGGAAAAGTTATTCCTTAAAATCATATTATAATTAACTTTTCCGTATCCCACTAATTGACCGAATAAAGATACTGCTGCACAAGGAACTATAATCAGGTCGATATCACTCAGATCTTCCTCGATTCCCAGCCTTGGCGCATAAAATCCGTCAGAGTCTATTACAAGTTCGTCAAATGAATTAAGTTGAAATCTCCGCAGTTCACCTGATGACTCCTGTTTTGGAAGAAATACTGATTTCCCGCAGCCAAGTGCGTATTCAATCAGTGTCCGCGTATCTACTATTTCAGGAATAGTAGAAAGATACATAAATATTTTGTCGGCATAAATAAAATCATCAGCATTTGCTAATCTTTCAATTATTGAGGAAGTTTTATTTTTTAATTCAAATGCCGAAATTTCTTTTCTTCTTCCCTTTACTATTTTTAATGCTTCAAACTTAGGGATGGGTGTTTTGATCATCAGGATTGGAAAAAATACAATAAATATTTTATGATCCGTGAAGATAACTAAAATTGAAGTTTTTGCAAAAAGAATTATTCTAACAAATATGTTCTGATATTTGAATTCATTATCGCCGCGAATGTTCCAAGGCACAAGGACAATATAAAAGATATAAGCCCGACTGAATTAGGGTATGTCTAAAACAGTTTGGGATATTAGACAAATGGGTAAGTAGAGCTGAGCCAAGAAACTTATGCTCTGGTATACGCCATTTTCACTTGATTCAAATGGAGTGAAATATTCAACAGATTTTACATTATATAAATTATGTGAAAGGCATTATTGCACAAGGCACGCCCAATATTTTAGGAACTTCATCTCATAGTCTGACAATAGATTTTGGCTCTGAGACTGCAGGAGCAGGTATACAACTGGAACATCTCTTATAGGATATCCCCCTAACCAGTATCCGGTTTCTGGTTTGAAAAATATTTTGGGAAAAAATACCTGATCTCCAACTAATAATAAACCGCCAGCCATATGGTGACATTATTCGGATCTGTCCATTCAACTCTGTGTTTAGTGTGAGCCGGGATACTTAGATAATCTCCTGCTTTTAATTCAACCGGCTTTTCTACTCCATAAAATTTTAATATGGCACTTCC
>DATICR010000087.1:0-5657 GCA_035456745.1 Ignavibacteriaceae bacterium | reverse complement strand
GAACTACCTTAATAGTGCCAAAAGAATGGAATGTTGTAATAGACGTGCTTCCATTATTCGGAGGTTTTTCTTATAAAGGGTACAGGAATCCAAATATTGTAACTAACCAGGAATCCACTTTAGTAATAAAAGGTGTAGTAATTTTCGGCGGTGGTGAAATAAAAACCCTTTAACAGGGAAAAAAAATGGAAAATAATCCGATTTTAAGCAGAACAAGGAACATATATTTCTATCTTCTTTTCTGGATTATAATTATCGTATTAAATTACCTGCTGTTAAACCTGGCAATGAATATTGATCCTGTTACTGCTCTGGGTGACAGCATTATATTTAATTTATTATTAAGCGGGTTGGGTTTAAGTTTTTGGTACTCGACCCGTTACATATCTTTTGAAGATACACCTGTATATAAAATTCTGGTTAACCATATCATCGGTGCCGTAGTTGTTTCTACTTTATGGCTGGTCGCAGGTTATTTAATACTTATGGAAGTTTTTGGTTTCGATAATAATTTCCGGAATTTTTTTCTTACTACATTACCCTGGCGGTTTTTGATTGGAGTGCTGATATATTTTGTTATAACATCCTTCTATTACCTTATAATATATTATTCGGGTTTCCAGGAAAGAAAGCTTAATGAGGCCGAATTGAAAAATCTTATAACCCAGGCGGAACTTAAATCGCTTAAATTCCAGATCAATCCTCACTTCATTTTTAACAGTCTGAATTCAATGAGTGCTCTAACCACAATTGATCCTGAAAAAGCAAGAGGGATGATACTAAAGCTCGCCGAATTTTTAAGGTACACTCTTGCAAATAATGATCAGCAGAAGAACAAGTTGAAAGATGAATTGTCAAATATTAAGCTATATCTTGAAATTGAAAAGATAAGATTTGAAGATAAGTTTGATTTCGCCGAAGAATTATCAGACGAGTGTCTTGAAAAAGAAGTACCCAATATGCTCCTTCAGCCTTTGTTTGAAAATGCAATCAAGCATGCTGTTTATGAGTCACTTGAAAAAGTCGATGTCAAATTAAAATGTTCAGGAGAAAACGGATATCTTAAAATTGAAGTTTCAAATACATTTGATCCTGAAGTTAAGTCAAAGAAGGGTGCCGGTGTAGGATTAAAAAATATCAGTGAAAGGCTTAAATTAATTTATCATCAAAACGACCTGATGCGTGTGGAAACAATAGATAATATTTTTAAAGTAACTATTTACCTGCCACAATAGAGGACAAGTCTTCAGTCCGCAGTCCTCAGTCCGCAAGATTTTCAATAGCATTTCGACTTTTTTATTAGGGTTATATTAAGAACACAAAAAGAAAAAGATTTTTAGAAAAATTAATGTTAATAATGCTGTCACGGTTCGGATTTAAAACTGATGCGGACCGTGACAGCCCAGTTAGAAAGTCTTCCAGTCATCAGTTCTCAGTTGGCAAAATTTTCCATAAACATTTTGACTTTTTTATTAGGTTTGAGGTTAAGAAAAGGTTAATAAAGATTTTTGCATAGATTTCTTTATTACACTCAAATACACCATTACCAGATTACAATTTAATTTTTACAGCTTGCCGGCTGAGGATTGCGGACTGAAGACTTTTTTCAGCAGTATATGAGTAGTCCCGCTGTTGCTTTTATTACGGCGGAACATATAGAAAACTGGCTGTTTTTAATTCCTTCCATTATATTTACCTATCTAAAATTCACAGATCTAAATGGATACAAAAATTAAAGCAATAATTATCGATGATGAGACCTTGGGACGGCAGATAATAAAAAAATTTCTGTTGGAACACGAAGATATTGAGCTGATTGATGAATGTTCAAATGGATTTGATGGTGTAAAGAAAATAAATGAATTGAAACCCGATCTTGTTTTTCTCGATATACAGATGCCGAAACTTAACGGATTCGAAATGCTTGAGCTGATTGATAGCCCCCCTGTTATTATTTTTACTACAGCTTATGACCAGTATGCAATCAAAGCATTTGAAGTAAATGCTGCAGACTATCTGTTAAAACCATTTTCTTCCGAGCGGTTTGAAGAAGCGCTGGGGAAGGCTAAACTTCATCTTATTAATAAGACGGAGGAGAATAATGTGGTTAAAGAATTAATAAAACATACACAGGAATCAAAAGAATATCTTGAACGGATAGTAATAAAAGACGGAGCAAAAATTCATATTATCCCTGTTGTATCTGTCAAATATATCGAAGCACAGGATGATTATGTAATGATCCATTCGACTGAAGGTAATCTATTAAAACAGAAAACTATGAAATACTTCGAAGAACATCTTTCACCGGAAGATTTTTTACGGGTGCACAGATCCTATATAGTTTCGATTCCTCATATCAAGAAAATAGAGCTTCTTGAAAAGGATACATATAAAATAATACTTGATGATGGAGATCGACTGCCCGTAAGCAAATCTGGATATGAAAATCTGAGGACTTTATTTAAATGAATTAATGAATTACCGAATTAGCGAATTGACGAATTGAATTCGAAAATCCGCTAATTCGTAAATTCATAAATTATTCCATATATTCGGGAAATTTTTAGGTATTAAAATGGAATTTGACAAAGATCTTAAATCTGTCCAAGAGGCAAGGCATCTGGCAAAAATAGCTAAAGAAGCTCAAATAAAATTCAGTAGTTATTCCCAGCAGGATGTGGACAGGATTATAAAGGCAATGGCTGAAGCGGGATATTCCGCATCTGAGGAACTGGCGAAGATGGCTGTTGATGAGAGCGGCTTTGGAAGATGGGAAGATAAACTAATTAAAAACCAATTTTCTACTAAAAATGTTTATGAATCAATTAAAGAACTTAAAACTGTCGGTATAGTGGATATTGAAGCCAATGGGAAAATTATTAAAATAGCAGTACCGATGGGTGTTGTGTGTGCGCTTATTCCATCCACCAATCCCACTTCCACCGCAATGTTCAAAGCTCTGATTTCATTGAAGTGCAGAAATGGAATTGTTGCCAGTCCTCATCCCAGAACTGCAAAATGCACTGCCGCGGCATTGAAAATCCTTTCCGATGCTGCTGTATCTGCAGGAGCACCTGATGGATTAATACAATGTTTATCTGAGCCGACAATTGAAGGTACCGCTGAATTGATGCAAAATAAGAATATTGCTGTTATTCTTGCAACCGGAAGTACGCCAATGGTCAAAGCCGCATACAGCGCCGGTAAACCTGCTTATGGAGTGGGTTCCGGAAATGTACCTGCCTTTATTGAAAGAACTGCTGATTATAAAAAAGCTGTGGCAGATATAATTTATGGAACTACTTTCGATAACGGAACTCTTTGTTCATCAGAGCAGGCAATGATTGTTGATCTTCCACTGAAAGACAAAGTAGTGGAGGAAGTTAAAAGATTGGGAGGTTATTTCATTAACCCTGAAGAGAAGAAAAAACTTGCTGATGCTATACAGAAAGATTTTCGGATAAATCCCGCAATTGTAGGTCAACCAGCAAAGTTTATTGCCAACTATGCAGGTTTTGATGTTCCTGAAAATACAAAGGTGCTGATGGCGGAATGCAATGAAGTTGGAAGAAATGAACCACTCTCCTTGGAAAAACTTTCACCTGTTCTTGCTTTTTATTCTGCAGATGGCTGGCTTGAAGGATGCCACAGATGCATTGAACTCCTTAATTTCGGAGGTATCGGCCATACCATGGTAATCCATTCCAATGATGAACCTGTAATAATGAAATTCGCACTTGAAAAACCTGCATTCCGGATACTTGTAAACACCGTTGCATCTGTTGGTGCGGTCGGATATACAACCGCACTTAATCCCTCTATGACTTTGGGTCCTGGAACTATAGGCGGATCAATTATTTCAGATAACATCACTGCCAAACATTTAATGAATATAAAATCACTAGCTTTTGAAACAAATCCTGTTAATCCGGGCAATACAGTTACATCATTTAAAATTCAAAAAGAATTCGGAAGCAAAAGCAGTTTTATGATGGAAATTGAAGAACGTTTGAGAGCACGGGCAGGAAATCCTCAATATAAAGAAAAACCTTTTACAAAAAAGACAGAGCATACTCCCCAGGCTGAAATAAAAAATAACAGGAAAATATCTTCCAATCTGGGCGAAGGTATTTCAAAAGATGACGTTGATAAAATCATCCGAAATTTCAAATTCTGATTTTCTTTCCATCATCTCCAAACCCTCTGCCATATCCCTTAATCATTAACCGAATAATAGTATAATTCAGGGAATCTTCTCATTACGCAGCCTGATATTATTTCAGCTGTTTCTTCATATCCAAGTGCAGCAGTATTTAAAACCATATGATAAAGCAGAGGATCCTCAATATCCTTGAGGAAATATGTTTTTAAATAATTCTTCCTGGATGCATCTTCTTTTTTAACAAATTCAAGAGCTTCCTGGTAATTTTTGAACTCATAACCTTCTAAAGCCTGCCGCGCTCTTTTTTCGATTGGGGCTACAAGTCTGACATGGAATGCATTATTTAGTTTTGAAGTAATAACATTCCCGCCTCTCCCAATAATTACCGCCTTTCCGAGTCTTGCAATTTGCAGTATTGTCTCCGACATTTGTCGCACGAATGTCCATCCGGACGGATTTCCCAGCAACTCATTCATCATATTTTTCAGATTGTGGACTTTATCTTCATCCATGTAATTAGCAAGTATTCCGGGGAGATGATGATCGGCAACTACTTTTTCAATAAGATTTTTATCGAAATAAGTCCATTCTGTTACATCGTGGGAATACTGGTTAAGAATATCCACGAGTTTATTTCCGATAATATCTGCCCGTGTTCCGGTTTGGCGTGAAATAGTTATGCAGGGAAATCGAAGTTTGTTGAGTGAAGATTTATCGTGAGACTCAATATAGATGCGGCACTTTTCGTAAACACCAGCTACTCTCATTTTAATCCCTCCTTCTTTTTCAGAGGAGTATAAGAGTTCCTCTATTAATTTAGTTCATTAAGAAATTGTTCCTTTTTTTCAAATGAAAACCATTCCTTAATATTTTCAGAATCTTTCCCGTTCATTGCAACGTGATAAAATTCATTCTTATTAGGTGAATAAATATAATCTTTTTCCCATTCTTTTATACCAGCAACAATCTGCCTGACGGCATCGGTTATAAAATATATTTCATCATTTGTCAAAGTTGGATGAACCGACATTCTAACCCATCCGGGTTTTTCTGAAAAATCTCCCTGGTTAATTTTATCGGTGATTTTTCTTGACTGGTCGGGACTAACGTGCAGCAGATAATGTCCATACGTTCCCGCACACGAACAACCGCCTCTTACCTGTATTCCGAACCTGTCATTAAGCAATTTTACTATGAGATTATAATGTATATCATCGACATAAAATGAAATTGCACCGAGCCTGTGTTCTATATTATCTGCAAGGATATGAAGTGAAGGAATTTTTCTTAATTCCCTCAAAGTTAATTTAATAAGTTCGTCTTCCCTTCTCCTTATATTCTCAACACCCATTTCTTCTTTCAGTTTTATACATAATGCTGCCCGTATAGTTTGAAGGAATGCAGGAGTACCACCGTCTTCTCTTAATTCAATGTTGGATACGAACTTATGCTGTCCCCATGGATTCGTCCAGTCAACCGTTCCGCCGCCGGG
>DATICR010000086.1:0-2966 GCA_035456745.1 Ignavibacteriaceae bacterium | reverse complement strand
GAAAATTCCGCTGATAAAGAGAAATTGTTTATTGAGGACAGAATTTCAGGTGAAAGAAGTTTTGAATCCTTCCCTGCAAACTGATTGAAAAGTTCAGCCACAACCGCACCTTTATCCGAAGCCATCCACACATTATGCTTACTTTTAATATTTTTGATAATTGAAATAAACTTATCATTATCTTTCAATCTTTTTCCTTTATCTGTTATCAATGACTGAAATAAGGATTTCCCCTTAGAAAATAATAGGACCGACTTATTAGGGAAATACATTTGGGCGGAAGGATTTTGTTTGAGAGTAAAAATTTCTTTATCACCAATTTCATTTTTACTGAATACAGGACTTTTATTAAAGTAGGCCCTTACTTTCTTATAATTTTCATCAAATCTTACTAAGAAGACATTTTGTCCATTCTCAGCAACTGCTATAAAAATCTCCTCCACTCCTTTATTTAAACTAATCCCGGTTTCCTCTTCAAATTTACTTATCCAGGAATTCGATGAATCTTCCTGAACAACTTCAGCAAATTTCTCAAACGGGTAATCTGATTTCTTTAAATTATCAGGATTTAAGTAAATAAGAGATTCTGTATCATAAGGCAGATAACCGAAATCCTCCCACTGCGAAGGGAGTATTTTTTCTGTTGTAGTTTTGGTCCCGCATGAGGCAAGTAAAAATAATAATGGAAATATAATCGCAACTCTAAACATCCTAAAAATCTTTTTTCCTGAATAAAATAAGCCCAAAAATCATCATGAAAATTAAAAATAAGAATGAGCTGATTAAAGGCTGAAAATCGGAGATCCCTTTCCCTGTTGCCAGATCGGTTACCATTTTCCCCATAAGCTCAGAGGTCTTAGGTATGAAATAATAAATACCTTTAACGAATGTTTTAACAATTTCATTTTTGATAAAGGAATCCGCCCCGGAATTTGCCATGGCGAGAACAGGGCTTAGAATGAGGAACACGAAATATGCAAGCATCATTCCAAGCATTGAGCCCTTAGTTAAAATTCCGCAAAATACTATTAAAGAATACAATACCGCAAAAGTAAATGTTATAATGAGTATCGACCAAAGGAAAGTAGCATCCCAGAAGGCAAATTTAAGTGAAATGATAATCCATATACCTACGATAAGAAAAGCAATATTAAGGAATACCACTACCGTTCCGCCAATAAATTTACCCCATAAAAGCTGATCTCTTGAAACGGGTTTACTCAATAACAAGTCAATATTTCCCTTCTCGAGCATGTTGGGTACAAAGCTTGCACTTGCAAAAATAGCAAGCAGCAATGCCAGTCCAGTCAAAGGTGCAATAATCATTATCTCAAGAGCAGAAACAACATTTCTCACCAAGAAATTATTCCCGGAATGCGAGCCTATTCCCTGAATAATTGATTGCGTATCAACAACACTAAGTATTAATGCAGTTAAAACAATTGCCAGAACAGAAATTCCTGCGAAGAAAAGGAACACTTTTCTAGCCATTGCCTCTTTAATTGTAAAACGTATAATCAGATAAATATTCTTCATTTCGCAGATTCCTTTTCAGCTTCATTTATAAGCGAAATGAACATATCCTCAAGTGAGCTCTTCTCTTTGACAATACCTGCTATAAGAATTTGATTATTCCTGAGGAAATCAATGAACCCATTCAACTGAGACAAATCATAAGCTTTAACAATACAGGAATAACTATTGATCAGTTTAATACTTACGCCATTATAATCAGCCGGTATCTGAAAACCGGTATTGATTTTTTCGAAAGTCAACCTGTATTCTTCTTTTTTCTCGGTGAGCTCCTGAACGGTTCCTTCCCTGATTAGTTTTCCTTTATTCAGGATGGCTACCCTGTCTGTAATCAATTCGACTTCAGATAAAAGATGGCTATTCAGGAAAATGGTTTTGGATTGCGTCTTCAAATTAAGCAAAATATCCCTAATTTCTTTTCTGCCGATTGGATCAACTCCGTCGGTAGGTTCATCCAGATAAATTAATTCCGGATCATTTATCAGTGACTGTGCCAATCCCAAGCGCTGCATCATCCCTTTAGAATAATTCTTTACCTTTGTCTTTTTCCATTTGGAGAGTTTCATTAATTCCAGGAGTTCATCAATCTTTTTGTCAAGGTTAATACCGTCGAGGCCGCTTAACCTGCCGAAGAATTTGAGTACCTCTCCGCCTGTTAAGTAATTGGGGTAACGGTGATTTTCAGGCAGATAACCAATTTTCTTTTTCATTTCATAATCTGAAAGATTATGATTCAAAACAAAAGCCTGACCTGAGGTTGGGAATATTATCCCAAGCAGAATCTTAATTAAAGTGGTTTTACCGGCACCGTTTGGTCCCAGCAGTCCAAAGATAGTTCCGCTTTCCAGAGAGAGATTGAAGTCCGATAAAGCAAGAACCCTTTTAGCACCCGAAGAATAAACTTTAGTCAGTTCCTTTGTTTCAATAATTCCCATAAATCTTTATAAAACTTATAAAATACAACCTTAAATTTAAGCAAAAATGAGTTCATCTTTTAAAATGAGACTAATAAATGGGATTATTTACAGTATAAAAATGAATATCCGGTAGCTGGAAATTATTTTCTGTAGATAAATTCTACAAAGGTGAAAAGATTAATATTGATATGGATGGTTTAATTGAAGACAATGGACACCCGGCTTTAATCTTACCATTAACGACATAGAAGAAACCCCGGTCCATTGAACCGGGGTTAAGATATAAATTTATTTAACCAGCACAATCTTTCTACTGCCCTTGAAGAGATTATGATTCTGCATATCCGAAACTTCAAGGTTATAAAAGTATATTCCTGAAGCAAAATCTGTAGCATTCCAGGTTACCTGATAATTTCCTGATGCCTGGATGCCATTTACAAGCTCAGTTACATGTTCACCGAGAGAATTGTAAATATTTAACTTCACATTTGATTCATCAGGAATTGAATATTTTAT
>DATICR010000085.1:0-2749 GCA_035456745.1 Ignavibacteriaceae bacterium | reverse complement strand
TGCCCTTCTGTTATCACTTTTTGTGAAAGAATCTCGGAAGCCGCAAAACCTGTCGCATACTGATAAACATAAAAATTATAATAAAAGTGGGGTACTCTCGCCCAGGTAAATTCCTCTTCTTTATCAATAATCATTTCGGGTCCCCAGTATTTCTGATAAATAGATTTGTATAGTTCACATAAATCTTCAGAAGTTAAAGCCATTCCGCTTTCTGTCTTTTCATAAACCAGCATTTCAAATTCTGCAAACATTGTTTGACGATAGAAAGTAGATGTAATATTATTTAAATACTTTTCAATAAAATAAAGTTTTTCTGAAGGTGTCCCGGCCATCTTAATGAAATAATCCAGCAGAAGTGATTCATTAAAGGTTGATGCTACTTCAGCAAGGAATATCGTATAATTAGAGTAAACATAAGGTTGAGATTTCCCTGTATAAAAGGAATGCATGTTATGCCCCATCTCATGACTTAGTGTAAATACATCATTGAGTAAATCGGTCCAGTTTAAAAGCACATACGGATGAACACCGTAAGTTGTTCCGGACGAATATGCTCCGCTTCTTTTTGCCTGAGTTTCGTATACATCTATCCACCTGTTTTGGAAAGCTGTCTGTAGTGAACTCAGGTAATCATCCCCAAGGGATCTGAGTGCATCATAAACAATTTTTTTTGCATCCTCGTACGGATATTTTTGTTCAAAATCTGCCGGAAATAATGTCACATAAACATCATATGGGTGGAGTTCGGGTATCTTAAGGATTTTTTTCTTCAAACTTGCCCAGCGATACATTGGTTCAAAACTATCATTAACTGTTTTAACCAGATTATCATACACTGAAACAGATATGTTATTTTTATCCAATGCCGCTTCCCTTGCACTTTTATAATTCCTCGCCTTTGCATTAAAAATATTTGATTTTAAACTACCGGTAAATAGGACAGACAGAGTATTTGAATAATCAATAAATGGTTTAAAATATGAAGTGAATGTACGTTCCCTGAAGTTTCGGTCACCGGAATACATTGCCGCATAATATCTGCCATGCGATAATTGAATTTCTTTTCCGTTTTCGTCAGCAATTTTTGGAAATTTCATATCCGCATTAGTAAAAATCGAAAATACATTATACGAAGTAGGCGTAAGTTCCCCCGCCAGTGCAAGAATTTTTTCCTCTTCTTTCGAAAGAGTATGGGCTTTTTTAGTGAGCAAATCTTCAATCCAGTGCTTATAGACTTTGAGTTCCTCATTGGACTCAACCATCTTTATTAATTTATCATCAGCAATATTCAATAATTCCGGTCTGATAAATGAGTTAACAGTTGAGATTTGCGAATAAAGAGATTTGATTCTCTCATCCATAGATTGAAACTTGCCGATTCGCATGTCGCTGTCTTTTGCAAGCATTGCGTAGAGATAAAGCCGTTCGAGTTTAATCCCTATTTCATCGTCAAACTTCAGACATTTGAGAAGCTGTTCGGCACTATCTCCCAGGGATCCGATAAATTGTTTGTAACCTCCAAGGTTACTTTTGACCCATTTGAATTCTGCTTCCCAGTCTTCAAGAGATTTATAGATATCCGTAAGATTCCATTTATATTCCTCTTGAATATCTTCCCTTGCCGGAAGTGAAATAGAGTCTTCAGTAGTATATATTTTGAAACCGCTATAATCAGTCATAATTAATTACCCCTTTTCAGGATGTTATTTCGTCATGAATTTATTTGATTAATTATTTTATTTAAGAAAAATCATCTTGTGAATTAACTGCATTCCATCATATTTAAGGACATAAAAATATACACCGCTTGATATTTCATGAGATCCCGGATCAAATGTTACTGTATAGTTTCCTGCATTTTTTTGCTCATCAATCAGTGTAAATACTTCCTTACCAAGAATATTATAAACCTTTAATGATACATTACCAGGCTCAGGTACACTAAAATTTATCCTCGTCGCCGGGTTAAATGGATTTGGATAATTTTGTGATAAAGTAAATTCAGAAGGATTCTGGTCAGAATGTCTGACTCCCGTTATTAAAGGAATCAGAATTGTTTTTAATCCCGGAATAGTAAAACTCCCATAACCCAGATAGGAAAGATCAATTGTCTGAGATGGTGTTATTTCCTTAACAAGCCAGATATTCTCTGAAAACCATTTGGTGGTTTCCAGTGTAAAAAGCGGTATTACAATCGGAGGATATAAAATGTAGCTCACAACGGTGGATAACTGAAATTTTTTACATAGAAAAGAACCCGCTTCAGTCTGAATGGTTTCATCAGCTAATCTCTTGCCAAGATATTCAAATCTTATCGGTATATCGGTACCGCTTATATTAATGGTTGTATCCTTTGAAAAAATTGTATATTCATTTCCCACAGGCTGAGCAAACCGGAAAACTGAATACCAGTCTTCAAAAGACAGGATTATCCCTATCGAACTTGAATCAAATCCGATTGAGTCCAGTATAGCAAGCAGATTGCCAAGATTGGATATTCTGAAATACTGATGAGCATTCGAGGTTTCAAATGAAAAATATGAACTATCAATATATGGCAAATAATTAATTACGTTTAATGGGCCTGACTTGGATAGTACAAGATCCGCATCATTCCCCATAAAATTAATTACTGCTGCAAATGAATCTGCTCTGAAAAAAGTTAAAGAATCAATTTCATTATTGGAATCATCAAGCGGAATAACTTTATAATTCCAACGATAATCTGTTTGCTGGGGAAAATAGTCTG
>DATICR010000084.1:0-8139 GCA_035456745.1 Ignavibacteriaceae bacterium | reverse complement strand
ATTACAAATTGTGATTGGTTCATAACTTTGATTTAAAATAAGAACCTTTGCATTGAGTTTCCCATTTGTATTTTTAACTGATTCGAAGACGTCCTCCTACTTACTTTTTCTATCCTGTAGTGCAAAATATATTCGAAAAATTAATCTAATAAGAAGCAATATAATACTGAAACCCAACACGTAATAATATAAATAAACCGGAATGATTTTTGTAAGCATCAGTACTAAAAGTATAAAGACAATTCCGATTGATATGTAACTGTAATATTCAAAATATATTCTTTTCAATTAATCTTTCTAAAAAATTAATATTTAATTTCATTTAACAAGTAAAATTATGCTTACTAAATTAATTTATCAATTCCGAAATGACTTATTTATTAAGATTTAAATCCCCATCAAAATTTCAAATTTAAGATCTGGAAATACTTTTAATAAATCTCCATAACACAACTATCATTTAATTCCGTACTAATTATGCACTAAATGCGCTCTGTTCGCGCTTTAACTACGCTATAAAAATTAAAATCTGCCGAATATGATATATTTCTTTTAGCAGGCATACATATATGTTTAATTTAAATTATAAATTGATTTGAAGTAAATTGTGAACGAACTTTTACGAGATCAGAAGTAAGAAATGTGATAATGTAGGAGAAATGCGAATGATATAGTTGACCGTATTACCTGGATGCTCAACTTAAAATTTCTTATAAATGATAGCGACACAGGCGACGTAATCTCTTGAGTGACTCATTGATATTCTCAGGCTTTCCTCATCGGATAAAAATCTGCTTAATTCCCCATGAAGTTTAACAATCGGCAGGCCGTTAGGTTCATTTGAAATTTCGATACTCTGCCATGAAGAGCTTTCATGCCACCCCGAAGCCAGCGCTTTGTATACTGCCTCCTTAGCAGCAAATCGGGCAGCAAGGTGCTGATATTTATTATTTTTGCTGAGACAATATTTTAGTTCATTTTCTGTAAATATTTTCTTCAGAAAATGATCTCCATATTTATCGGCACTTTCCTTAATCCTGTCAATTTCGATAATATCAATACCTATTCCCAGAATCATTTTTCCGTATCCCTTTTTATATTATTATTAGAAAAGATCTACATTAGCATCCACATTCAATCCATCGCCATTTAACTGGTCGACAACGATCTTTGTCATTTTTTTGATCTCGGAAAGAGTTTCTGTAAGATTATTATATAAGGTATCATCATACAAAAGTTTTCCAAGGTTATTTTTTCGTCCGGTGGTTTCATCAGCAATACTATTAAGTTTCACCATCAAAGAATCAGTATGTTTTAAAACGTTCTGCAGTTCGTTTATGGAGTTTTGGATTGTCTCTTTGTTATTATGCAAAAGATCCCTGGCATCCGCGGTTAGCTCTCCTGCATTTGAAGTAATCTTCTTTAAATCATTTTTATTTTCGTCAACCAAAATGTTCAGTTTATGAGTGAGGTCTTTCAGATTTGATACAGAGGTTTTCACATCTTCATTTAACTGCTTATCGGTAAGATAATCATTTAAGGAAGTCAAAGTGATTTTAACATCTTTAATTGTGTTATTTAAATCTCCCTGCATATTGCCAAGCATTGTCATTACACTCGCAATATCAGCCTGGAATTCGCCCTTTTGTACTTTACTGTAATCAAGTTCCTGCTGAGAATTTCCGGGATATATATTAATTTTTTTACCGCCCATTAAATCAAGCATAGTTACTGCAAATGTAGCATCCTGCTTTAAATCCACATCAGAGTCAAGCTTAATCTTTACTATAACATCTTCAGATTCAACTTTAAAATCCTGCACGCTCCCCTTCCTGACGCCGTTAACCGTGACCGGATCTTCAATCTCAAGACCTGCGACAGTTGGAAATTTTATTTCAAGCGATTTTTCATCAGCTGAAATAGAGAAATTTTTTGCCCATCCTATAACCCATAAAAACACCAGTGAACCAACAACAACCATAATTCCCACTTTAATTTCGGTTTTACTCTGGTCTTTCATAATCTTGCTTCATTTTTAAATTGTTGGAAATTTCCCCAAGTTCAATGTCAGTAATTACACTATCTCTTGCGGCAGTCTTAATCATATCCGCAATTCTTTTGATTTCTTTTTCATCCGGGGCATTTTCATATTTTAAATTCTTAATATATGAATGCAGCATTTCTTTGAGTTTAATTTTTTCCGGAGTGTTTTTCACAAAGCCAAATTCTTCCTTCCAGTTATCCATAACAAGGCCCGCGACAATCTTTTTACCAGGTTCAAAAAATAACATTGATTTATGCTGTACAATATACATAATGCCGGCAACTAAAATTGTCAGAAGAATGATTGATTTTAAAAAACAACCCGGTTTCATAAATTACTCTGAAGATTGTCTTTCAACAAGAATTTTCATTATTCTTTTCTTAAGAACCTCTTTAACAGTAAATTTATGATTTTCCATTTCGAACGAATAACCTTCCCTTGGAATATGGCCGGCATAGTTTAACACAAGCCCCGCAACAGTTTCATAATCTTCATTTTCAGGCTGGATATTCGTATTCAATAATTCGTTCAATTCATCTATAGATAATTTTCCAAGAACTACGTAGGTGTTATCGTTTATTTTCTGTACAGCATTTTCTTCTCTGTCATATTCGTCCCTTATTTCACCTATTATTTCTTCAATAATATCCTCAAGTGTAATGAGGCCCGAAGTTCCTCCGTATTCATCCACAACAATCGAAATATGCATCTTTTTCTCCTGAAGTTCCTGCATAAGTGTACTTATTAATTTTGTCTGCGGCACAAATAATGCCTTACGTGCAATCTTTTCAAGAGAAAATTGTCTGCGTAATTCTTTATTTTGAATATATGGTAATATGTCTTTGGCATAGACAATTCCGACAATATCATCCAGTCCATTTCTATAGAGTGGAAGCCGGCTATGTCCCGATTGAGTAATTATCCGGAGCAGTTCATCGAAATCAGTGTCGGTTGAAACAGCAATCATATCCATTCGGGGTGTCATTACTTCATGAGCCGCAACGGTTCTGAAACTAACGATGCTGTTTATCAGTCCATGCTCTTCCTCAATTATTGTCCCTCTTTCATGACTCAGGTTAGCTAATTCTGCAAGTTCTTCCGGAAGTATTGCTGATTTTGATTTATCAAAATTTATTCGCGACACTGCAGATTTAATAATTTCAGTTAAAGTTTCGGCAACTGGATAGAGAATTACATTAATCCAGTACAGAGGAATGCTCACAAATTTTGCGAAAGAAACCGGATTCTTACTTGCCCACACTTTTGGGATTAATTCACCAAAAAGCACTATTATTATTGTAAGGGCAATTATCTGGATGGTCAGTGCAATGTCACGGGGATAATTAAAACGCCCGACGATATCGAGCGTTAAAAAAACAGCGACGATGGAGGCGGCAACATTTACGACTGTATTCCCAATAAGTATTGTAACTAAAAGACGTCTGGGATGTTCCAGCAGCCGCAGTAAATAACGGGTTGTAACAAAAACTGCATCAGTACTGCTTTTTAATCTTTTTCTATTTAAAGAAAAAAGGGCAACTTCCGACCCCGAAAAAAAAGCTGAAAATACAAAAAGAAAAAAGAGAATTACAATCTTTATCTGCCAGCCAACGTCCAAATATTAATTAATCCTGCAATGTTATACAAATTTAAAACGGTAAATCAGCATTTTCATCAGTCTCGACCGGTGGTTCAGATTCAGGAGATGCCTCTCCACCATTTGCAGGGGCCTCACCTCCCGCGGAATCCAAAGGTATAAGTTTTTCCGCTATTACATCAGTAAAATATCTTTTAACTCCATCCTTATCAGTATAGTCTCTTTTTGAAATTCTACCCTCAATATAAAATTTCTTTCCTTTTTTAAGATTGTCTTTCATATAGTCTGAAAGATTGAAACTGACAATATTATGCCAGGTCGTTTCATTAACCCAGTTACCATCTTTTCCTTTATAGCCGAATGTTGTTGCCATAGTAAAACTGGTTACCGAAATATTATTGGTTGTAAATCTTGTTTCACAATCCCTGCCAAGATTACCAATCAACATTATTTTGTTTAATGAAAAAGCCATATTAAAGTACTCCCTTTATGAATGATTTTGAATTTTTTTAGTTGTTCTAAATAAATACTATTTTTTAGAGAACGTGAAAGATTATAACATTTTATTCTAAATCCAGCGATTATAACTAATCCTTGGGATAAAAATAAAAGCTTTATTAAAATAATAATAATTTTACCGGAATAAAATTCTGATAAAGAGGCTGCCCTGTGGCAGCCCTTATTTGTAAATAGTTAATATCCAGGCATCCCCGAATTTTTCATTTTGCCGGAGATCATCTCTCACTTTTTCAGCTTCGCTTCTGGTAGTGTAATAATCCTTAAGCTGAACCACATACAGATTATTCTGTTTACTGAAAGAAATTTTTACATTGTAAGGTAGATCCGTTTTACTTTCCTCAGCAAACTTTTCCGCTCTATCTTTTGTTGTAAACGCTCCGATCTGGACTACATAATATGTTGCCCCCAGATCAGGATAATTCAGAACAGGTATATCTCCTGAACCTGTGTCAGGAACAGTTTCAAAAACATACAGACTGTCGCCGGAAGTTTTATCAGTTTGACTTTGCTGCGAAGATGAGCATCCTGCATAGGTGAGTAAAAGAAAAAATACTCCAATTACAGACAATATTTTCATATTTCCCTCATTATTCATAATCATTTATCAGAACAGAATTTTCTCATATATCTTTGGATCTAAATAAGATCCTTTGCTGAATAAATTTAAAGATACGGTTTTGCCGAATGAAAGACTACCCGGAATATTTGCAATATCAATTAGCTGGTAATTAGCATCAAATTTATTATTTATTACTTTCAGGAATTCATTGGCGATTATTGCATATCCCTGGGAAGTTGGATGAACGCCATCAAGACTAAAAAGTCCTCCTTCAACAAATGTTGTTTTAAAATATATTCCACCAAAATTTGTTCCTCCGGATGCATCAGAAGACCTTACGGTATTGAGGACACTATTTATATCAACAAGAGCAAACTGAGAGGGATATCTGTTAACCACTGAAGATATTGTACTATTATATTGATATGTTGTCTGATTACATGTTTGAATTTCACTCGCATCAAGAATCAAAGCATTCGGTATAGGGTTTGCGGGATCAAGTCCGAACATCTTGGTTGTATCTATACCAAACAATGCCGGAGGTATACTATGATCTGCATAAAATTTACCACTCGGGTGACCAAAATAAGCGAGATAAGACTGAGAAATTAATGTCAGTAATAAAGTATAATCTGAAAGTTGTGAAGTTGTACCAACTGTTGGCTGAAAATTATGATTCTGAAAATAAAATTGAGGAATGCCTGCTGCATTTATTTTATTTGCAAACTGAGGTCCTACAGTTGTGAAGAAAGGAATTACTGAAACTTCGGGAATGTTTGCAACTACAACTTTAGCTCCGGTTGACGCAAGTCCATCTGCAAGAAGATTATAAAGAGAAGCAAATGTTTGTGGATCTGTTGGTTCAGATGGATTAAATCCGCCACTCGTTGCATATCCTAAAACATCATTATTTCCAATCCACAATGTAATCATTGTAGGATGAAGCGCTTTTGCCTGATCAAATTGAGTAGTTCCCTGATTCCTTAAAATAATATCAATAAACGGACTTTTTGAATACGAACCATCAGTGGTTTTCGCACTCATCACATCTGCAAGAACAATACCCGGAATTCCAAGGTTGTTATAGGGTGCAGCATAGGTAAGATTTAAAGGTATTCCTGAACTGGGTTCCTGTTTGGTGATAAATGGATCAAGAGATACCACTTCAATTTTCCCGCCTATACCCGGATCTGAAATCAATGGCTGCACATATTTAGTATTTACCTGTTGTGAAATTAAATTTCCAGGTGAATACAATTGTGAACTTTCATAGAGAGCACTTGATTGATACCCCGCAGTTAAACTATTTCCGATTGAAACAAAACTTGAAAAATCTGCTTTCCCGCTTATTGGTTTGGGTCCCGTTAATTCTGTTCTATCTTTGCAGCCATAGAAAATCATTAACGGAATAAGAACCATCAAAAATATTTTTAAACTTTTTTTCATTTTATATCCCTCTCTTTATTAAAAACCCAATGATAGACTTAAAGCTGCAATGTCAGCACTTGAATTATATGTACCGTTAAAGAAGTCAATGGAATTTGAAACAGTCACCTGGCTTGCAAAAATATGTAGATATGAAGCACTCAAACCAAGATTATCGAATAATTTATATTCGAAGCCGATACTCAGTCCGAACCTGTTTCCTTCCGGCAAAGAAGGACTTATATAATCAGGTTTTACGGGATTTTTATCAAAATAAATTCCTGCGAGGGCATTGAATTGCCTGCTTAGTTTTACTTCTCCCCCCAATCTTACGATATACGAATCGTCATATAGTCTTGGAGCTGCCTGATCAGCGTATTTAGGATCTTTAAAATCGATTGCAAGCGTATCATAGCTGGACCAGCCTACGTACTGAAAATCCGCACTGACGTTAAATTCCGGCATAACTTCATAAGCAATTCCAAATGCAAGGTTCATCGGGGTAGTTAATTTAGCAGTGATGTCACCTTTGGGTAACTGGTCACTGAGTAATTCTGCTCCAGTAGATTCAGCCGTTCCTTTGAAATCATATTTAATCTGACTGTGGAAAGAAACTCCAAATGAAAGAGTGTTTATTGGTTTATACATCAATCCCAAATTGTAACCAAATGCAGAATTGTCATTTCCTTTCAATTTAATGAAGGCATCACCTTCAAATGGTGCCTGTGAATTTTTCTTCGTTATTTCAACATTAGCAAAGCTGTACACAAAAGCCGCACTTATAGATAGATCATTAGTTATCTGATAAGCAAGTACAGGTGATATTGTAAATACCATTAAATTAGTATTCAGTGCCAGATATTTCCCTACCCAGTCATCATCCCATTTCGTTCCGAGACCGAATGGAGTTGTAAAACCGAGCCCTACAGCAAAATCATTATTGATTCTTTGTGAAGCAAAAAAATGTACCGGGAAAAACTGCTGTGCTTTGGTTTTATATTCGGTAACCTGTGGCATGACACCGCGAAAAGATGAAGCAGGAGCAATTAATGTTGAGCCCAAAATAAAATTTGTCCCCCATAATTGAGTTAGTCCCGCACCGTTCCAGTATATTGCACTTGGGTCATTGGCTACTGCCGTAAAAGCTCCCCCCAAAGCCATGGCTTTTGCTCCATGTTCATTAAGCTGAAATCCTCCTGCAAAAGTTTGAGAGTAGCAGAGAAAGAAAGTGATAAGAGCACTAATTGTTTGTTTCAAGGTTCCACCTATTAGTTAGTTAGATTAGTATTGGCCAGTCCTTCTATTATTCGATTGTGAACAGAACCGCTCCCTTTTCAACGGGATTATTTTCCTTTATCTTAATTTCAGTTATCAAACCCGAAAATGGAGATTTTATATCATTTTCCATTTTCATTGCCTCTAAAATAACGATTGAATCACCCTTTTGCACTGTGTCCCCGACATTTTTTTTTATTTTTAAAATCATTCCCGGCATTGGAGCCTTAATTTCCAGCTTATGTTTTGATTCAGTAGACTGTGCTATCAAGTTTGAAGCTTTCTCCTGCAGGCCTGTTCTGACAACGGCATCTAAAACTTTACCATTAATAAATAATGAATATTGTTCAGCATTAATTTTATCTACCGACATTTCATAAAATTTATTATTAATCTGCACAGCAAAATCGTTTTCTCCAAGCTCAATTATTTCATAGTGATAGATTCTGCCGTCAATAGTAACTTCTGAATTATTGCTTAATACTACGGTCTTCTTGTTATTGTTAATAGTTACAACATATTCATTCATAAAGCTGCTTTGTCCATTTGTTAGCTGTAGAATTTGATTGTGTGTCTTTATCGTTTGAATTGGAATTCCGGTATTTCAGATATGAAGTAAATATTGAAGCTGCATCAGTTAAATTTTCATCGTTGTTCGAAGTTGAAAACTGAAAGTCCTTTTCAAGGAAATTAATATCAAATTGACCGTTAATGAATTTC
>DATICR010000083.1:0-5167 GCA_035456745.1 Ignavibacteriaceae bacterium | reverse complement strand
GAAGCAGCGTTAGTTTTCATATTTTCATACCTGGTATTCGGCATCGTGATCCAGGGAAGCATTGCAGCATTATTTCTTATTTTCATTGCAGGAAACGTAAGCTTTGCGGGAATTTCAATCCTAACCTCATCAAGAACAGATAATCCGGAAGTTGGCAACGGTTTAATTAATGCAATTGCAACACCGATGATTGTTCTGTCGGGCATATTTTTCAGTTATCACAATTTCCCGGACTGGGCTATAGGATTCATCAAAATACTGCCATTAACTCTTTTAGCCGACGGGATCAGAAGCATATTTATTGAAGGAGCAGGACTTGCTGAATCCGCTGTTCCCTTTTTCGCATTAATAATTACAGGGACCATTTGCTTTTATATTGGGCTGAAATTTTTTAAGTGGTATTGAAAGCGGGGAAGAAAAAGATCCCGGGATTTTCATCTTTCTATTTCTCTGTTTCCAATTCCGATGGTTTCCATCTTCGAAGATACTGAGCAGAAAGATAAGAGCCGATTACCAATAGTGAAGCTATTGCCTGGGCGAGGAGTCCCTGAATATTTGGGAACACAGCGAACCACATCCCTATCCAATCCGGGAACGAAATTCCGATAGGTGTTGCGGGCAGCCATCCAGCCTGCTGCATTTCCTGAATACTCTCCCCTACCATTACAAGAAGAACGACACCGAGCATAATACCAGTAAGAACGAGCATCTTTTTATATGGAAGTTTTTCATTAAGGAGGAAAGTAAGCACTGCGACTATTGAAGTGAGAATTAAGCCGACTGCCACCCCCGCAAAAACAATTGTATTACCCGCTTCAAGTCTGAGCTGCTGCAGGAACAGTACAATCTCAAACCCTTCCCTGTAAATTGCAGTAAAACCAAGAAGAATAAAACCCCTGAGCAAACCAATATTATTGATTTCATTTTCCGATCTAATTAATTTCCGTCCGCGTTCAGTATGATTTGATATCCAGCCTGTCCAATATACCTTATGAAAGAACCAGTTCATTACAAGCAGCAGGACAGCGATTGCCAAAAGTCCCGTTGCCGCCTGAAGGTCCAATTCAGGAAGATCTATAGAGGAGATTAACGCAACAACAATAAACCATGTAATAATTGTAGATAACATACCAAGACCGGAGCCGACAAGAATGCCTTTCCGGTAATCTTTTTTGCGCGACCGGCTGACTGTGGCAGTTATTGCAGCAAGGACAAGTATAGCTTCCAAACCTTCCCTAAAAACAAGAAGGCCGCAGCTGAGAATTGCGGCACCCGTACTCAGACTTTTATCGGAAGCATCCGGAACACCTGAAGACTCAATCCCCTGCCAAACCATTACGCCAAAAACCAAAAATATTCCTGCAGCAATTAAAAAATTCTTTCCACTGAATATTTTATTACTTACTCCAGAATTTTTCCTCCCTTTTACATCATTTTTAATCATTTTTCAATAAAATCATCATCTATGCTTATTAAGATTGAATTTAGATAAGACTATATTAAATATTATGCGGGCTTAAATCAAGCAAATTTTTAATTATGATAAGTTTAGGATTCATATCACAGCAACAATGGCGGCAAAAAGTCAAAAGAATAAAGTTTTAAAAAATGAAAGAAAAAAGTACAAAGTGAAAAGATTGGAAGAACTACCGCCTAAATTAGACAGGGGCATAGTTAAATTAGAAGATTGGTTGATTTATGAAGGAGAAGTTTAAACAAGATAAAAGAGACTGTGGTACTGAAAGAGGATAAGAGTAATTAGTAAGAAGTAAGGAGAATTAACGAATTTTCGAATTTAATTATTGAATTGGGGAGAATTCAATGCGGCAATTCGCTAATTCGAGAATTAATTATCATAAATTTTTACAATTTTTGCTGATTACTCAATAATTGCCAATTATTAACTTTTCCCCTCCGGCACGGATGTTGCTTTTGAATTTTCATTGCTTTATATTCGTACCTATTAATGAAGAGAAAAGTTTACATATTAACACTGCTTGGTATTTTCTTTATATCTACCACAGGATTACCTCTGACAGTGAATATCTGCAGTATGAAAAACATGCAATCCCCCAAAGAGTGCAAAATGCATATGGATAATATGCAGGGAAAATGTCTTGAGGATAATTCTGCAGTCAAAATTAATATGACAAAAGATTTACCTGCATGCTGCCAGATAAAAATTATTAACAACAACATAACAGATAATTTCATTTCTTCATTAAGCGATGCAGGTACAAAAACATCTGTTAAAATCATCCTGGTTTCAGGTATACTTAATTTTACACCGGAAATCAACTTATCATATAATATTTATACCAGCGGCTCTCCTCCCCTAATTTCAGATAACCACATTTATCTGACCAATTCCATACTTCTTATTTAATACCCCCGGCAATTACATTGCACAGGGATTTTTCTGTCTTAGAAAAATCACCTTAAGATTATCTATTTCTTATTTATCGTTTGAGAACAATTATGATCAAAATAATAAAAATATGCATCCTGATATTTTTAGGTGCATTTCAATTCAATCTTTCTGCACAGCAGGCCGGGGCGGATAATAAATTAGAGGAACTAATAAATGAAACTGTCCGGAATAATCCTCAGCTTAAAGCAGCGAGGAGTCAAACGGAAGCACAAAAAACCAAGATAGATCAGGTGACGGCGTGGGAGCCCCCGCAGGCAGGGATTTCATTTTATCAGACTCCAATTGAGTCCTTCCCTAATCCAATAAAAAACGGAATGGAAACGGATTACTACATTCAGCAAATGTTTCCATTCCCGGGAAAACTAAGCAGTATGGGAAGTTCTGCTGAAAATAATGCATCTATGTTTGAGCAGCAGTATAAAGGACTGGAAAGAAATATTATTAAAGAATTAAAGTCGACTTATTATGAACTCTATTTTGTTCAGCAGAAAATTGAAATAAACATTGAAAATGAAAATCTCCTTAAGCAGCTTTCCGATATTACTGCAAAGCAATATGAAGTGGGTGCAGGAAGGCAAACTGATATGTTAAGAGCACAAACTGAATTATCAACACTGATAAATGAGGGCGTGAATCTTGAAAAGGATAAAAGAAATATTGAGACAATGCTGAACTCAATTTTAAACCGACGTCCTGACAGCACCTTTGATGAAATTGCATCAATTGAAGATACAATACCTGACTGGAGTTACAATCAGCTTTCAGATCTTGCTTTTGAAAGCCGGCCTGAATTAAAAGCTATGGATTATAATATTAAAATGAATAAGGCAGAACTTGATGCTTCTAAACTGGAATACTACCCGGATTTAATGGTTCAGCTAATGTATAAAAATATGTCCGGAACAAACAAAGATTTCTGGTCGACAATGATAGGTGTGAATATTCCGATAGCTTTCTGGTCGAAAGACAAATACTCCGGGAAAATTGAAGAAAATGAAATAAACATCAAGACCGCAGAGGAACAATTAAATGCAATGAAAAATATGGTTGCAAGCCAGGTTCAGGATGCAATTGTGAAGATAGAGAGTAATAAAAATCTGATGGACCTTTACAAGAACACCGTAATCCCGCAGGCTCAGCAGACATTGCAGTCGACATTAGGAGAATATCAAACGGGCAAAACAGAGTTCCTTATGATTATTGATGCATATAAAATGGTTCTGATGGCCAAGCAGGATTATTATATGGCACAAATGAATTATATGCAGAGCCAGGCACAGCTTGAAGAAGCAGTGGGTTTATCTAAAAATGAAATACAGGAAAAATTAAAAGATTAGAAGTTTGGGAAAATAAAAATGAAAAAAATAATTATTGTTATCATAATCAGCATTGCAACAGGAGTGGGTGCCGGGTGGTTGATTTTTGGAACTCATTCCTCCACGCAAAAAGAAGACGGCAAAAGGAAGATTCTTTTTTACAGAAATCCGATGAATCCTATGGTAACCTCACCGGTTTTCAAAAAAGATGAAATGGGTATGGATTACGTACCGGTATATGCAGATGAAAATCAATCTTCAAATGGTGAAAGAAAAATTCTCTACTATCGTTCACCAATGAATCCGCAGCAAACATCAACTGTTCCTAAAAAAGATGAAATGGGAATGGATTATGTCCCTGTATATGAAGATCAGGCGGGTTCAAATACAGTTCATATTGATCCGGCAACCCAGCAAAATATAGGGGTTACAACGGAGACTGTTACAAAAAGAAATTTACAGCGTAACATAAGAACCACAGGAAACATAACGTATGATGAAACCCGCCTTTATACAATTAATTCAAAAATAATGGGTTACATAGAAAAATTATTTGTGGATTATACGGGACAGCCTGTAAAAAAAGGACAACCGCTGCTGGAGATTTACAGTCCTGATCTTGTAAGCACCCAGGAAGAATATCTTCAGGCCATCAAATACAGGAAAGAGATTTCAGGTGGTTCAGCGATAAGCATAAACGGTGCTGATCAAATGATCGAAAGCGCAAGAAGAAGACTAAGTAACTGGGATATTTCAGACAAGGATATAAAAGCGCTTGAAAACAGAGGGACACCGGAAAAAACAATGACTTTATACTCCCCTGCTGATGGAATTGTAACGGATAAAATGGCAATCAACGGACAAAATATAATGCCCGGGATGGTTCTTTACAAAATAGCAGACCTTTCAACCGTTTGGTGCATAGCTCAGATTTATCAATATGAACTTCAGTGGATCAAATCCGGAGATAAAGCTGATATTAAATTATCTTATCTGCCGGGCAAAAGTTTCCAGGGAAAAATAACTTACGTTTATCCATATCTTGATGAGGATACGAAGACGGCCCGGGTAAGAATTGAAATAAAGAATACTCAAAATTATGAATTTAAACCTGGAATGTTTGCAAATGTATCGATTAAATCTCCTCTGAATGCTTATGTAAACGCGGTTCCGGAACAAGCTATAATACATACAGGAACAAGAGATGTCGCAATAATAGCATTAGGCAACGGTTACTTTAAACCAGTAAATGTAACGCTTGGTGCACGGGGCGATAATGGATATGTGCAGATAATTGACGGATTGAATGAAGGAGATAAGATAGTAACGTCGTCCCAATTTCTCATTGATTCTGAAAGCAATTTAAATGCCGCATTAAACAATATGGCTCAAACAGATTCGGCAAACCAAAACCATGATA
>DATICR010000082.1:0-8173 GCA_035456745.1 Ignavibacteriaceae bacterium | reverse complement strand
ATTTCACCTTCCCAATTGCCGATCCGTTTTAAAGTACCATCGAGACGTTTTAACAGCCAATCCGGATGTTTCCTGAATACATCAGTTGTTTCGGATATAACATACGGTGAAATCCATAGTCCCGGGTTAAAACCGTAACTTTTAATTTTTTCAGCCAGCCATTTCATTCCGTGAGGAAAACGTTCATTTCCTTCCCAGTCACCATGCCATCTCTGATATCCTTCATCAATCTGCACATACTCTAGTCCGAATTTTTTTAAATGTTCAGATGCGAACTCCGTGTTCGCTATTACTTCATTCTCAGAAACTTGTGCCAAAGTGTAAAACCAGCTGCACCAGCCGTTCACTATTGAATGGGGGCGGGCTTTATTCAATCTGCCGGCTGCGTCTGCATAGTCTTCCAGGGATGTGTAAGGATTTCCTGCGATATTAATCATGAACCGGTTTGAACTGATGGTTTTACCGGACTTCAAAATTAATTCCGGCATATAGACAGACTCCGCTATAAACGATACCTGGTCCGGTCCGGTTCGGGAGATCAGCAGATTTCCCAGTCCCGAATTATTATCCAGGTAGCCGAGCACGATGCCTTCTTTATCATAACCACTGAATAAACCAACATTCCACCAGCTATGAATAGTTTCCTTTTGCGATGAAAGCGATTTATTTGAAAGTTTTATTCCCTGTATGCCGCCGGATGGTTCTAACTTCTTATTGGTTTCAAATTCATAAATCATACCCACATCATAATACATTTCTCCATTTGTAATACATTTTGCAACACCCGGAATATTTAACATTCCCCCTTTGTCTTTAATTACGCGAACAGGTTCAAGGCTGTTTATTACAACATCGTGTCCGGAAACATTTTTACAAATAGCTTCTATAGTAACAGCCTGTAACTGTTCATACAATGATAAATAAATTTCAAAGTCTAATTTATTTTCAATGTCTCTGGAGTGTACTATTAACTTTTCACCCCGGCCGAGTTGATCTTTGAAAACAGCAGAGTCCAGAGTATTATGATAAAATTCTGAAGCGATGCAGCGTTTACCGGCATTAGAATTTGCACATGATGTCCCGCCGATGAGCAGAGGAGTTCCGCTGTTCCTTAGAATATTAAAAGTCCCCCTTGATTTATCAAATGAGACAGTAAAATAATCGTTCTTTATTTCGCCGTTATCGTTCCCGGATATGAATGCACCGGCAGAAAAAGGATTTGCAATTGCGATTGACGCTCCAAAAAGAGATACAGATTTAATAAATTCACGTCGTTTTATGGAATCATTCATTATAATTGCCGATGCGGTAACGGGAATCCTGTCACTTAAATTAGTTTAACATAACTTTCTGAATTTTCAGAAGCAAGGATAGAATACCTGATAAACAAAAAAAATTCAGCGGCAATATTAAGCATCAGAAGTGTTTGAGTAAACCGAAGAAATTAAAATGATATGAGATTAAATGAGTAAATCGCATATGATATTTGAACACAAACAACTGGATTAAAACTTCTGGCTATTATTACTCCTTTTAACAATTATGAAATATTGAGCTGTACTTAGGGTCAGATGCCTTTATTTACCTCTAGCCTCTCTCGCTTTATTAATAAGTGCCGAATCATTTTTAATTGAGCCCGCCAGTTGACTATTATTATTTTTAACTGATTCCAAGGATTTCGCGGGACTGCTCTGAACTGACTTTGCCTGAGAATTCTCTGCAGGCTTATTTAATCTAATTGAAGTTGGTGTGTTATTGCAAGACACAAAAAGAAGCAATAAAGTTATAAATAAAAATAAGTTTTTCATTTTTATCCCTTCATAAATATTAGTTTGTTTTAAATGGTTTGATGTGGATTTGAACAATTTTCTCCTTTATTCTTTCTAACAACCGTAAAAACTATTTTATAAATCAAAACTTATAAAGCCAAGGTTAAGGATGATTGCGCAATACTCCTCTGATAAATTAGGGTATTTTATTCGAGATTTGCCTAGTTCCTCCGTCTCATCTAGCTGCTGGTATGCCAGGCTTCAATAATCCAATCGCCGCTAGGATCTTTCATAAAAACAACCGTATGGTATCGTACATTAGTCTCTTTATCGGTTTGAGTCTTCAGTGTTATAAACCCTGCATCTTCAGAATCATTTATTTTTAATACCACTTGAACCGCACCACGAGTTGAATCTTCTTTCAGTGAACAAGTTTTGGATTCACCTGAAGTCACAGATTTTAAATTCTCATATTTATCGCCAAACGCTAAATAAGCACCCGGTGCAATAATGATATTCCTGCTTTCAATTGGGTGCCCTGCAAGAACATCCTGAATAGCTTTTATGAGAGGTTTCCATTGTGAGGATTGATCCTTTTCCTGAGCCTGGGCTGCAAACAAAAATGAACAGCATATATTTATTAAAATAAGTGTTTTGAATTTAGTTAACATCTCACTCTCCTCTTTGGTTTAAGATTTTTCGCGTTCTCTTCTTTCCAACACTAAATTATTTATAAGTCAAAGCAAAGTTGTCAAAAAATTGTAAAAAAAGGGAAGCAGATATTCTGGTTAATTCAATATCCTTCCTCAACTTTTACAATTTTATGACAACTTAGAATAATTAACGAAGTATGTTGCAGTCAACAAGCGATGGAATCCCGGATGTTTACAAAATGGAATATATTAATTTTATTATTTTGCAGTACATCCACAATTTATCCAATCAACGAAACTGATACTACAAAAACTATTAAAAGTGATTCTTTAAAATCAAATTATCATACTTTGGGGGAGAAAAATCAGTACATTGACCCGGCTTATGGCTATCCAGAAATCTTCCTGAGATTTGATAAAAAAAATGATGACACGCTCAAAAAGGCTGTTATTAACGCAAAATATGATTCATTGATTATTGTTTCGGGCGAATCAGACAATTCTGGAATAAACTATCGATTTCCGCTTGGTATAAAAAAGAGTAAAACTTTTGAGAGTGATCTTTCCGGTATTAGTTTTTTGGGAATAGATGAAATTCCCGAAACTGATTATGCTATAATAAATGGATTAACTTTTAGTCTTTCACTTGGGAATATGGGGGTAGACGGAGCCTCTTCTAAATTTAATTATCATATATACTTAAACGGGATCCATTTCAGTCTTCTTCTAATCAACACCGTTGGCGATATAAACGGTTTTGCTTTTGGTGGTTTTTATGGATTAGGAGTAAATAAATTAAATGGAATTGGTTTAGGGGGAATAGCTGCTTATGCAGATACCCTGAATGGAATTGGGATTGGAGCGGGAGGATGTGGAGGACATCAGGTTAATGGGATCATACTCGGTGGAATTTGCAATTTTCTGGAGAGATTAAATGGGATATCAATTGCTTCTATTAACACAAAAAAAAGTTTTACAAATTCTGAACAAGATGTAAATGGGCTTATAATGGGACTATTAAATTTTATCGACGTCAATGGTTTAACAATAGGATTGTTAAATTCGGGTAATTCCTGGATTCAGATAGGATTGGTAAATATTGGTGAGAGTGTTGTCCAGATAGGTTTGATTAATTTAGATGAAAATAAAAAAATGGGGATCCCTGTAGTCAATATTGAGTTTTAATGTTGGATCATTTCCAGAGAAATTAAAGGACCCGATTAGTGAGCTCAATTAATTTTTACAATTATATGACAATCCCACAGCGATTAGCTCCGGAATTTTTATCACCTTTCTTTTTCTTAGTGTAAGAAAAACAAACGTGCTGATTCTTTTTCAGATAAGACCCATTTCCCTGCTAATCGTTCAATTCTATACCGGAAACAATCTCTGTTCCACCAATTATTTCACTGACATAAAACTTTGGTTCAACAGAATACTTTTCCAGATATTTTGCCGATACATTTTTTTTGAAATCTACAATTTGATCTTCCAACACGAGGTTTATAGTACAGCCTCCGAATCCCCCGCCCATCATTCGTGCTCCGATTACACCGTTAATATTTGAAGCAATATCGACCAGCAAATCAAGTTCGCTGCAGCTTACCTCGTAACTGTTTTTCAATCCTTCATGTGATTGGTACATCATTTCACCAAAGGCAGCGAAATTGTTTTTGCTCAATTCAATGCAGGCTGACTCAACCCTTCTGTTTTCTTTGACTACATATTCGCATCTTTTAAATATTACCGGTTCCAGGTCATTTTTATGTTCATTAAGAAAATTCAAATTTATATCACGCAGGCTTTTTATAGAGGAATCGAACTGCCTCAACTTTTCCGCGCCGTTTTCGCATTGTTTTCTCCTTAAATTATATTCTGAGCCCGCAAGGGAATGTTTCACCTTCGTATCGCACAAAACTATTTTCAATTCTCTATTATCAAAGGGGAAATATTCATAATCCAGTGAACGGCAGTCGAGCTTAAGAACTTTATTTTCCTTTCCGAAAATATTTATGAATTGATCCATTATCCCGCATTGAACTCCTACGAACTCATTCTCCGCCTTCTGTGATAATTTTACAAGATCAATTCTATCGATTCCAAGTTCAAACAATTCATTCAGGGCAAATGCAAGCCCGGCTTCAATTGCGGCGGATGAAGAAAGTCCTGCACCAATTGGAATATCTCCGCCAAATACACATTCAAATCCTCTTATTTCTTTTCCGGATTTTTTTATTTGTTCAAGAACACCGATAAGGTAATTAGCCCATGATTTATCGGACTTCCGTAAATTCCTTATTTCAATTTCACAGCTTTCATTTAGATCGGCCGCATGAAAGTAACCTTTTCCATCATTCCGCGGATGAATTGCGAAGTAGATTGATTTATCGATAGCCGCCGGTAAAACAAATCCCTCATTGTAATCGGTATGCTCTCCGATTAAATTCACTCGTCCTGGCGACCGGATTATTATCGGTCTCTTTTTAAACAGTTTTTCAAATTTCGATTTAACCTTCCCCATTTCGGGGTTCATTTTGCACCTAATAAATGATTGAACAGTTATTTTTTTGTTTCTTACCTGAAAATGTTATTGAACTCTCTTCCGGCAAGGAAAGATCATTTCCATTTTTGTGAATTTATTGAGATAAAATCCAATAACAATAATGAAAATAATTAGATGCGGTGCGCGCTGCAGTTATCGGCAATCCACCAATGAGAGTCCAATAGTATTATCAGGCAATTTACCTTTAAAGATTGATAAAATTGAAATCATTGTTAATAATTTATTCAGCTAATTTGTCATTAATCATTAATCATTTGTCATCAATCATTTATCGCCGGCATTCCCTCCCACAAACTAAATTCAACCCTCCAGTTTTTTTCTTCATCTATTCCAAGTACGGAGCATTCTTTTCTTTTTATTGATTCGCTTAAAGAATCAGGTCTACCGGTAGTCGGTTCCAATGCAATAGTGAAATGTTTTTTCTTTGATTCGACAGGCCAGCCACCGTAACACAACCAAACGCCCAGGTATGGCAATTTTTTGCTGTCGAACGAAATTAGTATTGATTCGTTTTTCTGCAGACGAAATAATCCGGCAAATCCACTTTTAAGAGTATCTGTAAATCCTTTTAAAGCAATGCCCATACTCCTGCTATTAATTTTGAAAAAACTTTTCCCATTATTGCCGTCATTTAAATCTGACCATTGAATATATTGACCAAATGTACCGATATTAATATCGGAAGCCCAATTAAGAAATAATTTATCAATGTCTGACGGCATTATAATTTTGTCACCTTCGTCAACGGCAAGTAGCGGGTGTGCAGACCAGATGTAATTCAAAGGAAAGCTGGAATTGTTAACAAGATTATAATTAATAATTAACCGGTTTTCATTTAAAGTAATTAACTTCCTTATTCCATAAACGGCATTAACACCTGACGTTGTGAATAAGATAGAGTCACCGATAATTTCATAACTCCATTCTTTTGACCACAATTCACCATGGTCGGGAAAATTTATTTTTTCCTGTTTCCCGGTTCCGGTTTCGACAGTTAATTCCGATGCTTCTATAGTTGGAAAGCATTCGTCAAAACCGCTCGCATCAAATTTTGAATAATCGGCACCGTAAAATGGTATTTTATAAGTTTTCTCTTCATCCTGATTTTCAAGCAAAAATTCGGTTCCCGTCTTCTTATTTATGAAACTAATCATTTTACTTCCAAGCTGAGGAAAAAAAACAGCTTCAATGAAATTGTTCCCAATGAACAAATGCAGCAGGCCGTTTTTTATATATTCCCTGACCATTTTATCTCTTTTATGGTTTAATTGTTTTTGTCTCTTGTTTAACTATTTCGCCGGTAGATGGATTCCTTATCAGAATAGCAGGCTGTGGATAAACTTTTCCATCAAGTTCGACATTTATCATAGGCCAGTCTTTTGATTTAGTTAGCACTTCGATACTGTCGGGATGCACCAGAATAGTCTCTTCAATTTTCGCACCTGTTATCGTTGGATTCCATGCAAATGCCTGATTTACAAGCACTACCTTTTTTATGCCGGGGTATATAACATACTCACGGTCATTATATCCAATTGCACCTCCCTGATGATGCTTCATCCACTCTCCATCGAAACCAACACCGGCATACCATTTTTTCATATCTTCGAAAAGATCTGCACAGGATATTCCGGGTTTTGTTGACTCTTCATAATGAGAATTTACAATTGCAGTTTTTTCAAGTTTTATTTGAAGGCTATCCGGCAATGGACCGAAATGCACAAATCTTGTAACTGCGACGGGCATTCCCCACTTTTCAGCAACCACATTAACCATCGCGTAGTCTTTAAGAGCTGCACCAAAAGGTATTGAATGACGGTATTTATAAATTCTCTGATCTACTCCAATAAGAAGTACAGTCGGCATTATCCCTCTAGACCGTATTTCTGCGGCGGCCATTGCTTCAATTTCAAACTCATTCATTCCCGGCATTAATCTTTTGCATACTTCAGCAACCGCATCTGTTGTCTGCTCGCACAACCATCTATATCTTTTTAATTCGGTAAATGTCAATTGATATCTCAACGGCTGAAATTGCTCATCCATTAAAACTGTTTCCGGGTAAGGGGTATCGCTGCCGATTCTTTTGTTTCCGGCAATATCTGTAATCAATTTCCCCCTTACATCCTTTACAGGGTTGGCCTCATACCAGGGATAAAACTTTAGCTCATATCCTAATCCTTGCAGGCTTTCATCCAGCATTCTTGGTGCTTCGCTTCCGTTTGCAATTAAATATTTTTTCCCGTCTTCCATTAAAAGTAATGACGCGCCGCCAACATCTTTATTTAATACTATTTGTGTGTTCGCCCTACCGGCAGTTATCCAGTTTACATTCCTGACCTGGGTAAAAAGCATCCCTCCCAAATTATTTTCCTTCATCCATTTCTTCAGTGTGTCAACTTTACTACTTATTTCTTCATTCACTTCCTGATCGGTTAATAACTGTGATGGAAGACCTTTCCAAATCAATTTGCTTACATCTTCCTTAATTTTTTTCTCAGCCTGCTGACAGGAGATAAAAAAAATTGAAATGATCACAATTAATAAAAAATTAAATTTTTTCACCTTATACCTCCTTAAGTTAATATTGAAATTAATTCTTTCAATTGAGTGGTATTATGCACCCGCAAGACTTCCTCACCACCAGCTCTGCATCAATAGTAAGGTTCTCGACTGATTCTTTCTTATTTTCAATATGAGCAATCAATTTTTGAGCTGCAGCTTTACCTACTTCGTAGGCAGGCTGTCTTACTGTTGTTAAAGGAGTCGGCATAAGCTCGGCACGTATGTCATCGGAGAATCCAACTATAGCAATATCCTGCGGAATTTTTAGACCAAACTCCTTAATTGCCTTCATTGCGCCGAATGCTGCAGGATCATTAACAGCAACGAGTGCATCAGGCCGGTCAATTTCTGATAATCCAAGTAATCTTTTCATGGCATTATATCCACCTTCCTCGTGAAAGCCTGATTCGACTATCAGTTTCTTATCATACCTAATCTTATATTTTTTGAGTGCTCTCTTGAATCCATCCAATCTTTCTTTTGCTATTGAGATCTTTAAAGGACCGCGAAGGTGTGCAATCTTTTTATATCCATGAAGTGCTAAATGTTCAGTAACCCTAAATGCACTCTCCTCATCATTTATACTAACGCAGCTTGCTCCAATATTAAAAACACAACGATCA
>DATICR010000081.1:0-16570 GCA_035456745.1 Ignavibacteriaceae bacterium | reverse complement strand
ATATATAAGAATATTGAGAAACCGTTAGATTTTAAGGAGTTTTCATACTTACAGCAAAGAATGAATTTACTGGTTTCACCCATTATAATCGAAAAATCAGGAAATGAAGTTAAGAACTTAAACGACAGTTCCAATATTGTTATTATATGGGATGATTTCTTTTTTTCGAATATACCGCATTCACAAAAAATTGATTGGCTGAATAAAACAAAATTGCTTATCGGTGGAATTACAAATCAAAAATATTACGGGATTTCATCCTTCAGTGCTTTGAACGATTCAAATGTAGTAAAATCTTTAACTGAAACCGGTTATTCATTTGTTTTTTCATCCGGTTATTCAGATGCATTTGAAATTGATTTCGACAGTACTGAAAATATTTATTACCTTATCAGCCCATCAATTCCTGGTCTGAATTATAATTCAGAATTGAATTTTATAATTAGTAATAGTGGTATTTTTTATTTAAATGCCGATAGTTTAATTTCCGGAGAAAATTTTAAACAATACTTAAGTATTCCGGATATCTGGATCACAACATTCTCCGATTTGCTGAATTGGAGATTAAAAAAGAATCTTGTTAAAGCATCATTAGATTTTGTTAATGATGAATATAAAATCAAAGTCAGCAACACAGGTTCATCAGACATTAAGGATGTAGGTATCTGGTTATCAATGCCGGACATTAACGGGAAACTTCAAGTAAAGAATCCGGATAACCCGATACAATTGACTTTTGATAATGATAAAAAAATGTATTCTATGAAGATTGTTAGACTTAAAAGTAATCAAACCATGGTTTTTGAAATTTCCGGGATGAATGAGTAATTAATGGCTAAAGAAAATATAAATATTGAATTAATAAAAATTCTGAAAGAAAATTTTAAGAATCCTTTCATAGCACTCTCTGCCGAAGGAAATATTATTACATACAACAGACAGGCAGCTAATTTCTTTACGATAAAAGAGGAAGATACAAATATTTTTGATTTTCTAGCGGAGGATACTTCATTTGAATTAAGCTCAATAATGGAAGAGGTACTAGCAGGAGGAAAAACAATTACAAAGAATATCATTCTGGGATTAAAAAATGGAAAACATGCAAAAACCCAGGTGACCATAAGCGAATTCAAGCAGTCTTTTATATTCGTTACGCTGAAACCTGAAGAACATCAGCTTGCAATTAATGAAATTACAAAACTCAAGATCAAACGGGAGGAATTTTCGAACCTGATCAAGAACCAGGAAATAAAAAAGTTAATTGAAACCATAAAAGATCTTTATCCTTTTACTGTACTCGGAAAAGAAAAAATCAGAAAAGAAATTGATGAACTTGAAGAATTTCTCTGGATCAAAAATGACGAGGGAATTTTTATTCTTGTCAATAATAGTCTCGCAAAAAATCTAGGTTTACGAAGCGTACAGATTGAAGGAAAATCCGAGAAAGAGCTATTACCGGAATATTTACGTGAAGTATACACTTCACTGGTAAATTACATCAAAAAATCACATAACCTTATAGTATTTGAAGGTATTCCGGGACAGGGTTTAACGGGGGCCGCCGGTTACCAGACCATTGAGATACCATTGATTGACAGCGAAGGAAATTTATCGGCTATAATCGGGATTGGTCAGAAGACCGAAACTGAAGTATTAAAACACAGCATTGAAGGACAGAATCTTTTAGAAAATCTACCTATATCACTGGCAACACTTAATAATGAAGGGATAATTAAGCATTCAAGCAAAGAATTTTGTAAATTATTCTCAGATGAATTCACGGATTTCAGGAATTTATCATATACGAATGTTTTCCCCCTGGAAATTTCCGACAGGATAAAAAAATTTCTGGGTTCTAATTCTGAATCTGAAGAATTTCAGGTTAGATTATCGAAAAAAGGTGAGTGGAAAGAACGGGAATTTAATGTACACATTAAACGAAATTTTGGGGAAGGTAGAGAGCAGGAAGGACTTTCAATATTTCTTGAAGATATCTCCCCTTATATTGAGCTTGAAAGAATTATAAATACAAGAGGTAAAATGTACGAAGTCCTGATTCAAAATAATCCCGAACCGATTTTTATTTATGACAAAGAAAATTTACATTTCATTGATGTTAACCAGGCGGCACTGACTCTATACGGATACAGGAGAGATGAATTCCTGAAGATGGATCTCACTGATTTATATACGCCTGAGGATATACAGACACTACTCGACAGTTCTACCGGAGGAATAAAAGAAGGGATTTTTACAGGACCATATCGTCACAAAAGAAAAAACGGTGAATCTGTATATGTAGAGATCAGCAAAATAAGCTTCACATACAACAACAAAGATGCTCATTTTAATGTTATCAAAGACATCACAAAGTATCTGGAAATTGAGAGGAAGAACCAGTTATTTAAGGCTGCATTTGATAACGCAATTAATTTAATTTTCACTACTGATTCCTCAGGTTTTATAAAGTCGGCAAATATAGCTGCTATAAATATTCTGGGAATAAAAGAAACTGAATTAATCAATTCTTCATTTGCTACTCTGGTTAAGGATGAAGATCGGGGTCTCATAAATTCGACAATATTTAATTCTCCCAATCGCGGAACAACATCATTAAAAACTTATCTGAAAAAAGAAAAAGGTGAACTTCTGAATGTTGAGATTTTTGCCAGCCCGATATTCAGTTATAAAAATGAAATTGATTCTTATGTCCTTATTTTGAAATCACTGGAAAAAGAACCAATCCAGGAAAAACTGGTGAAAGAGATAATCGTTGAAAAGATTGTTGAAAAAGAAGCTCCAATTAAAATTGATCCTGCTTTTCTTTCAGGGATATTTCATGAGATCCTAACCCCGATCAATGCAATGCTCGGTTTTGTTCAGGAACTTGCCGAAAGCATAGAAAAAATGACGCCTGATCAAAAAGAAGCCAAAGATTTTATTGATCAGAACAGAAGAAGATTATTAAGCACCATGAATTCGGTCATTGAGTATTCGAGGTTAAGTCAGGAAGAACCCAAACTGGAAATAAAAAATGTTACTATCACTGAAATTGTTGATGCATGTCAGGAGGACATAAGTGATATTCTAAAAAATAAAGGTATTGATTTTGCTTACGGAAAAATTTCATCCTCACTAAATTTTAAAACAGATCCCCTGAAATTTAACTCATTAATTATTCTTCTTTTTAAAATCGCTTCCCAGTTTACGAGCACAAAGAAGATATATTTTTCAGCATATCAGCAGGGCGATGATAATTTTTTAATTGCAATACAGGATAATTATTCATCTATGTCTCCTTCATTTTCAGAAAATTTTAATGACATATTTAACACAAATGAAAATCTGAAGGATTACGGGATTTCAAAATTGTCCATAACGCTTGCAAAGAAACTGATTGATCTCCTTCAGGGAAAATTTGTAGAGAAATCCAAGAAAGTGGCGGGATTTTTATTCCCGATTGAATTAATACCAGAGTTCAAGCCAAAAGAAATAAAGTCTGAAACAGGATCAGAAAAAGGAGCAAAAGAAATTAAATCCGAGGTACGTGCTGAAGAACCTATTGAGAATCTTACATCTGAAGGCGAAGAGATGATTCACGAAGATGAAGAAGAAATCAGTGAGACCGAATTGGGGGAAAAGGAAGAGGGGGACAAATTTACACGACATACCGCAGAAAAAAAGATTTCCAAGAAACGCACCGGAGCAGTAACATCGAAAAGTCACATTGATTTATCACAACTATTCTGTCTTTATATTGAAGATCAGGTTGATTCACAGATCCTATTCAAAGTCCAATTAAAAGAGCTGGGTGACATTAAATTTGCTGTTAGTTTTGAAGAAGCCCTTCCATTGCTGGACAGCAGTCATTTTGATTTTATTGTACTTGATATAAATCTCCAGGGTGAGTATAACGGTCTTGATGCATTAAAAATAATCCATCGTATGCCCGGATACGAATTAATTCCTATAATTGCCGTAACTGCTTATTTATTACCAGGCGACAGGGAAAAATTTATTGCTGCGGGCTTCAATGATTTCATCTCAAAACCCATTTTCAGGGAGAAAATGGTAAATTCCCTTGAAAAAATTTTCTATCCGGCACACTCCTGAATTATTAACTTAGCCTAATTTATTCCAAGATAATCTGATTAATCAACAACCGGGATTTTTACAAATTGCAATTTCGCCCGATTATCTAATTAACTGCAATAATCTATCTAACGGTCATCTAACGGTCATCTAACGGTCATCTAATGGTCATCTAATGGTCATCTAATGGTCTATAACAATAATAAAGATAACGATATCAAATCAGTTAAATAAAAGTGTTGAATAATTTTACATAAAATTCTGTCCGAAAATATTTATTGCCGAGAAGTCTCAAAGACATAAAGTGACGGCAGAAAAATTTGTTATTTAATCCGAAAAATTGATATTTGCCCTAATGGAATGATTCTTCAAAATATTTTTTAAGGTAAACCAAAAATAAATTTATGTGTTGTGAGAGTAATCTATTGACAAATAAAAATACCTTTTATATGTTACCATACATCTGTATGGTAATTTTTCTGTACATTATATTTTACAAAATATAAATTATTATAATGTGATTCACCAACCGGAGGTGTATTATGTCCGTTGAAATGACAGAAATTCAGAAAAAAATTCTAGAATTTCTTATTGAACAAAAAGTTAGCAGAGGCATGCCCCCTACACTAGCAGAAATTGCGAAAAATTTCGGATATAAAAACAGGGCAACAGTTCAGCAGCATCTCCAGGCGATTGAAAGAAAGGGATTCATAAAACGCAATCACAGGCTTTCACGCGGAATTGAACTTACCATTGAAGATAAATTTTTTATTCCAAGGCCGGTACTGGGTGAAGTAGCTGCCGGCAATCCATTAGTAATTTATCCTGATGCAATTGATTCAATTGAACTACCGACTATTGCAAGAATGCCGAAAGATTCATTTCTGCTACGGGTAAAAGGCGATAGTCTAAAAGATGCATATATCTTTAGCGGTGATATTGTAATAGTGAATCCCAATATACCTCCGAAAAACGGGCAGATAGTTGCAGCTATCCTTGATGATGCTGCGTTAGTGAAGAGATTCTATAAAAAACGGAATGAAATTGAATTAGTATCAGAAAATCCCGAATATAAACCGATAACAATAGATAAGAAATATCAAAACTTCAGAATAGTAGGGATAGTAATCGGAATTTACAGAAGCATGGAAAAGAAAGCAGGTTAGGAACGAAATGTCAAAATATCATATAGGAACTGCTGGATGGTCATACAAAGACTGGGTACCTGCATTTTATCCAAAAGCACAATCAGGGGGGTTCGACTGGTTAAGATTTTATGCGAATTATTTCAACTGTGTTGAAGTTAATGCATCTTACTATACTTATATAAGTCCCAAAACAGTAAAAGGATGGATTGAGAAAGTTTCGGATTCGGATGATTTCCTTTTTACTATTAAGCTTCACCAGGATTTTACGCATAAGAGAGACTTTGATGAAGATAAAATCAGGGCTGTACGTTATAATCTTGAGATGCTTTCCAAAGCCGAAAGATTAGGAGGACTTTTAATTCAATTCCCATATTCATTTTCATTCAATGAAGCTTCAGCGGAATATGTCAGAAGATTAAGAGAAATTTTTGAAAATTATAATTGTTTTGTTGAGATACGCCACTCATCCTGGAATAACAAAAATGTATATGATCTTTTAAGGAAGTTAAACATTACTTTATGCACAATAGATCAGCCGCAAATTGGACAAGCAGTACAGTTTGAACCTGTTATTACCAATGACATTGCTTATATCAGGTTTCATGGAAGGAATACCGAAGCATGGATGAAATCGATAAAAAATTTCGGAAAAGAACAGACTTATGAAGAGCAAAGCTCCAGGTATCAGTACTTATACACTCCGGGTGAATTGGTTGAGATCGAGCAACAAATAAAAATGATACAGGAAAAGGTTAAAGAAGTATATGTGATCATGAATAATCATCCCCAGGCAGAGGGAGTTGCAAATGCATTTGAACTGATTCATTTGCTTGAAGAAAAAGATAAAGTTGAAATGCCGCCGACAATCATTAAAGCTTTTCCCAGACTTGGGGAATTTGCAGCGGATTATTCATCAGCATTAAAATTAAACTGAGTTGATCTTCCTTGTTAATTCCTCCTTTAAAAAACTGAATTTATTTTGATAATAGAATTTTCTGTCATTTTCTTCTAAAATAGAACCGAGTATTACTTTATAATCCCTGTCTTGGTAGTTTGATAATATATCAGATATTTTAATTAATTTTTCTTTATCATCAGGGAGTTTAACACCGCGCATTAATAAAAACTCTATATCAAAACAATCGCGGATTAATTTTCTGGAAATCAATGCTTCAGTTTTATTCTTCATCATTTGTGATAGTGTTAATCCTTTTACCAGTACTTGCTTATCTGCATATCTGGAAAACGCGATTTTCTTTTCCCATTCAAATTCTGATTGTTCTTTCCGGATTTCAATTTTAAGATTTCTCGACACTCTGTCCGATCTGAATTCGTAAAGTAAAGTATATTTTTTATTTGCTGCATCAGTCACCCGGTAATTATTCTGAAGCTCAGTTTTGATTTTACTGTTAAGCTTTTTAACATCTGTTGATGGTGAAATCCAAAAATCAAGATCAGTTGAATATCTGTTCAAATTATGACAAAGTCTTAACATTGTTCCACCACCGAAGAATAAATTATCAAGAACCCTTATACTGTTTAATAATTCCAGTACTTCTATTTCAAATATCTCTAAATTTTGTAAGTCCTGCATAAATCATCCCAGAAATTGAGCGTTCTTGGATTTGAATACTTCAGGTATTTATCTGTTTCAGACTTATTTAATTTTCTGAAGTTGATGGAAGGAAAGTCACAATCATATTTTTGTAAAGATGCAAGATAAACAATATCAGCCAGGGCCTTTTCCGGCAAAGCAATAAAATAACCCTCTCTTAATTGAAAGCCGGTATATAGATTTTTTTTAATCTTTGTATAAGTGAACTGTATCCCCCTAATACTAATATTTTTGGTCCTTTTAACGGCGATTGATTCAATATAATTTCTTTGCTGCTGAGTTGTAATATTATAATAGCCCAAAGCTGTTATCAGGGATATATATGAGGGGACCTGGATTAAATTAGTAAGCCGGAAAACTTCTGCTTCCGATAAATTTTTAAATTTATTCTCTGTAATATAAATATCTCTTTTTAATCTTATGAGATATCCTTTTTTCAGGTATCTGGATGCTGTAACCTTTGCTGATTCTTTATCAATAGAAAGAATTCCGGCAATGTCTCCTGAAGAAAGAAATAGTTTACTGCTTCTGTTTAATTCCTGGAAATTCATAAATATATATAATTAACAATAATGTTAATTTACTATATTTACTAATAAAATTCAAATATTATATCCACTTTTCTGTTAATTATTTACCCCTTTTCTCGGAATCTGCCGGTTCTTAATCATTTAAAATAAAGATGAGAAAATGAAAAAGATTTTTTTATTCGTTCTGTTTCTCACTATCACGCTTGGAGATGAAAAAATCAGAATGGGGGATAAACTCTATATCGCTGAAAATTAATATAACAAAAATTAAATATACCAATAGGGGATTACACATAACCGGCGAGTTCATTGGTACATTTAAATCAAAAGAAGCCCCTGAGGGTCAGACCACCGAAATTAAAGACGGTAAATTTGAAATAATTATATAGGTTTATTTTATTTTCGGATAGTTCAATTTATGAGAACGATCTTTCATCTTGATCTTGATGCATTTTTTGTCTCAGTAGAAAGAATACTGGATCCCGAATTAAAAGGCAAGCCGGTAATTGTAGGCGGCGACCCTCAGGGAAGGGGAGTAGTGGCTGCCTGTTCATATGAAGCAAGAGCATATGGGTTACATTCTGCAATGCCAATAAGGCAGGCATTCAAACTTTGCCCCAAGGGAATTTATCTGCACGGACATTATGATGAATACATTCATTTTTCTAATGCCGTTAAAAATATTTTATCAGGCTATGCTCCTATTATTCAACAGGCATCCATAGATGAATTTTATATGGATTTTACCGGATGCAATAAAATTTATGGTTCAATGTTTGCGTTTGCATCCAAACTCCAGATGGAAATCCACAATAAATTATCACTACCCTGTTCGATAGGAATAGGCAGCAATAAAACTGTCGCAAAAATTGGTTCTGATTGTATGAAACCTATGGGGATAACTTATATAATACCCGGTATGGAAAAAGAATTCCTGTCACATATGCCAATTGAGACTATTCCGGGAGTAGGGAGAGTAATGCTGAAAGAACTGAACAATAAAGGATTTTATAGAATTAAGGACATAACGAATTTATCTTCAGATTACTGGGGAACTGCGTACGGGAAATACGGAATAGATCTCTGGCATAAAGCTAACGGGGAAGGAAGTGAATACCTGAGTATTGAGCACGAACAAAAAAGTATATCCAAAGAAACCACTTTCAGGAGTGATGTTACAAATGACGAGATTATTTATGAAATACTTTTTGAGCTTACGGGAAGAGTCTGTCAGAATCTCCGGGACGAACATTATATGGCATCCACTATCAATATTAAACTAAGATATTCCGACTTTCAGACACTTACACGGTCAAGAACCATTAAACCAACTGATGATGATAAAACTATATTTAATAATGCCAAAGATCTATTAAAAAAAGCTCATACACGGAGAGTAGGGGTCAGATTAATCGGTATAGGGGTCAGCAAATTCTCAAACTTCAATGAGCAGGAAGTCTTATTTGAAGATGAGGACATAAAAAGGAAAAAACTTTTCAGAGCTATAGATTTTTTAAGAAGAAAGTATAATTATTCTATTATTAATTTCAGTAAATACTAAAAAATAATTTTCAGCCCGGGGGCCATCTCATCTGTCTGCCACCAAGAAGGTGCATATGTAAGTGATAAACTTCCTGACCGCCTTTCTGACCACAATTCATAACCAGCCGGAAGCCCTCCTTTGCTATATTATTTTCGGCAGCCAATGTGTTAGCGACATCAATCATTTCTCCCAGAAGCTGAGCATGTTCCTTCCCATTTAAATCAGTCACTTTAGGGATCTCGATTTTAGGAACAATCAGTATATGAACCGGTGCCTGAGGATTTATATCCCTGAAAGCTATTACCGAGTCATTTTCGAAAACAATATCAGCTATAATTTCCTTGCTGATTATTTTAGAAAAAATAGTATCTCCCATAGTTACTCTTCCTTTTCGATTCCATATTTTTTCATTTTATTATAAAGATGACTTCTCTGAATTTCAAGAATATCTGCAGTCTTGCTGATATTCCAATCATTTGCTTTCAACTGTTTTAATATAAATGCTTTTTCAGCTTTTTCCTTAAATTCCTGAAAAGAATTACTATCATCAATTATATCTTCTATAGAAGATTTTGAGCCGGCAAACAGGAATTCTATACTGTGCCGGGAAATATTTCTGCTGTCAACAAGTATTATTATTCTTTCCACTGCATTTCTTAATTCACGTACATTCCCGCTCCAGGGCAATCCCTGGAGAAACTTCATTGCATCTTCTTCGAATTTAACAGTAGGTTTTTTATGTCGTGCAGTTATATCAAATGCGAAGTGTTCTACAAGAACAGGAATATCTTCAATTCTATCTCTCAAAGGAGGAATAAAAATGGGAATGACATTAAGCCTGTGGAAAAGATCCTCTCTGAAATTCCCTTTCTCAATCTCCTCCTTCAGATTTTTATTAGTAGCAGAAATAATCCTTACATCCACCTCAATTTTTTTACTGCCGCCGACTCTTTCGATTTTTCCATCCTCAATAGCTCTCAGAACTTTAGCCTGAGCCTGGGGGGTCATGTCACCGACCTCATCGAGAAATAAAGTCCCTTTATTTGCCAATTCAAACTTTCCAATCCTTTGCTGGATTGCTCCCGTAAATGAACCTTTCTCGTGTCCGAACAATTCAGATTCAATTAATTCATTTGGAATAGCTGCGCAGTTTACTTCAACAAAAGTTTTATCTTTTCTTTCACTTTTATTATGGATAGCTCTTGCAACAAGTTCCTTACCGGTTCCATTTTCTCCTGAAATTAGGACCCGTGTATCGAGGGGAGCCACTTTTTCAATTGTAGCAAGAATATTACCCATAATTCTGCTTTTGCCAAGTATTTTCTCATCACCTTGAAACGATTTTTTGTATTCCTTATTTTCAATAATCAGATTTGACTGTTCGACAGCATTTCTAACACTGATGACGAGCTTATCACGATCAACAGGTTTTTCTATAAAATCAAATGCCCCGAGGCGTGTAGCTTTTATTGCATTCTCGACACTTCCATGGGCAGAAATCATGATTACTGAGAGAGCAGGATTCGTTTCTTTAACCCGTTTAATGACTTCAAATCCATTCATTTCGGGCATTTGAATATCCAGAAGCAAGGCAGCATAATTACCATCAACTGCTTTTTCCACACCATCAACTGATCTCGTTGAGTATTGAACTTCATAACCCTCATACTCAAGTATCATTTTTATGCTCTCACAAATCTCTATTTCGTCATCTATTATTAAAATTGAATTCATATAAGTTTATGGAAAAGTTAAATCTGTATAAATTAAAGTTCTTAATAAAAATGCATCTGATGGATGAATGTTTTTATTTCTTTTTAATTCAGTACCAAACAGATAACCAAGTCTATTTGTCATTAAATCGCGGTTATCAATTTGAGACTGAACTTTAAATTCTTCCTCAAATACCTCTACAAAATAACCAATTAGGTCGCCCAAATCAAAAATTGAAGAATTATACGCAAGAAAAGCGCTTCCAAAAAAATGAGCGAGCTTATCCCTATCCCCGAATTTATTTTGCGGGGTGTCGAAATAAAAGTTCTTTGGAAGATTCCTATTCTTAAGAAAAAATATCGAATCGCCGGCTGAAGTTAACGGATAAAGGACATTTAATTTGATTAATGGAATCTGTATCGGCACTTTTTTATAAGGAACGGTTGTGAGCATTAATGAAAACAAAGCTTCAGAATAATCATTGTTACGATAACGAACTGCCCGGTTAAATAAAGTATCTGTCAAAGCAAGATCATCCATTTTATCATGTAAATTGCCGAAATAATCAGATGCAATGAATTTAGAAAGGTAATTTACAGTTTTGGAGAGTTCACTCTGCTGGGTAAATGCTGTACAACTAATGAAAGAAATAATGATTAAAATTTTTTTCAATGAAGCACATTTTTATTAAACAAAAACCTAACGCAAAACTAAAAATGCATTTCGTAATTGAAAACACCAAAAAATTCACGGAACAACGCAGAGTCAGTTTAAGTTTGAATAACGCCCGTATTGAATCTGGGAAAATCAGGATTATTATTTGCAACATCAAGAGCCATTGATACATAATCACGGGTCAATGCAGGATCTATTATTTCATCTATCCATAACCTTGCCGCTGCGTATAAAGGTGTGCTCTTTTCTTCGTATGAATTTATAATTTCCTCGAGCAGCTTTTTCTTCTCATTTTCATTAAGCTCTTTACTACTTTTTTCAGATTGTTTAATTTTAATGTCGAGGAGGACGCTGCTTGCCTGATTACCACCCATAACAGAAATTTTGGCATTAGGGTATGCAAAAATAAACCGAGGATCATAAGCTTTACCGCACATTGCATAATTCCCCGCGCCGAAACTGTTTCCGACAATAATTGTAATTTTAGGTACAACGGAGTTTGCAACGGCATTGACCATTTTCGCTCCATCTTTAATAATACCGCCCTGCTCAGCTCTGCTTCCAACCATAAATCCCGTCACATCCTGGAGAAACAATAAGGGTATTTTTTTCTGATTACAGTTCAAAATAAATCGGGTAGCTTTATCTGAAGAATCGGAATAAATAACTCCGCCGACCTGCATTTCACCTGATTCCGTTTTAACCACCTCTCTTTGATTAGCGACTATTCCGACTGCCCAGCCATCTATTCTTGCATAACCAGTGATAATAGTTTTTCCATAGCCGGCTTTATACTCATCAAGAATAGAATCATCGACTATTCTGGCAATCAAATCATACATATTATATGGCTTAATAGGATCTTCAGGAAGCAGTCCATAAATTTCCTTAGGAGAAAATACAGGAGGTTTACTTTCTATTTTACTGAAACCTGCTTTTGAGGCAGCACCATGTTTATCAACAATACTTCTTATCTGTTTAATGCACTCTTCATCATTCTTCATTATATAATCTGTAACACCGGAAATATTTGACTGTACCCTGGCACCACCAAGACTTTCATTATCTATTACTTCACCTATAGCTGCTTTCACTAGATGAGAACCTGCAAGAAATACAGAACCTTCACCTTCAACAATTAATGCTTCATCGCTCATTATAGGGAGATAAGCACCGCCCGCCACACAAGGTCCCATAATTGCTGAAATCTGGGGGATGCCCATTGAAGACATTATTGCATTATTTCTGAATATTCTTCCGAAATGTTCCTTATCAGGAAAGATATCCTCCTGTAATGGAAGGAAAACACCAGCACTATCTACAAGATAGATTACCGGAAGTCTGTTATCTATTGCTATTTCCTGGGCACGTAAATTCTTTTTAGCTGTTATCGGGAACCATGCACCAGCTTTTACTGTGGCATCATTTGCAACTATGATATGAAGTCTTCCCTGTATTTTACCTATTCCGTAAATCGTTCCGGAGGAAGGAGCACCACCGAATTCCTCGTACATCCCATATGCAGCGAAAGTGCTCAGTTCATAGAATTCCTTGGTATCATCGACAAGAGAATTTATCCTTTCACGGGCGGTAAGTTTACCTTTCGCCTTATGTTTTTCAATAGCCTTTTTCCCACCGCCAAGCAGAATTTTTTCCTTTTCTGCCTGCAGTTTGCGGATGAGGTTTTTATAATGATCTTCTCTCTTTAAATAAGTTTCAGTCTCTTTAATAGATTTACCGATGCTTTTCATTTTTTCTGTTTATTATTTAGATAAGAGTTCTCTTGAAATAACTATCCTCTGGATTTCAGAAGTGCCTTCACCAATAGTAAGGAGCTTTACATCGCGATAGAATTTTTCAACAGGGTAGTCCTTAATAAATCCGTAACCTCCATGGATTTGTACTGCCTCGCTTGCAGCCTTCTCGGCTATTTCACTCGCGAATAACTTTGCCATAGCCGCTTCCTTCTGGTTCGGTAATCCTTTATCTTTCATAGCTGCAGCACGAAATGTGAGTAATCTTGCTGCTTCAATATTCACCGCCATTTCCGCAAGCTTAAATTGTGTTGCCTGGAATTCGCTTAAATACTTATTGAATTGTTTTCTTTCCTTACTATATTTTAAAGACGCATCCAGTGCTCCCTGAGCCAGACCTAAACTCAAAGCAGCAATCGAAATTCTTCCGCCTTCAAGAATTTTCATTGCCTGTATAAAACCTTCTCCCTCTTCTCCGATCAAATTTTCAATGGGAACCTTGCAGTTTTCAAAAGTTAATTGTGTAGTATCACTTGCGCGCATTCCCAGTTTATTTTCTTTTTTACCTACGATAAAACCAGGCATTCCCTTTTCAAGTATAAAAGCGGAGATTCCTTTTTTCCCTTTCTCTTTATCAGTTACAGCCATTATCACTGCCGTTTCACCGACTGTTCCATGTGTAGTGAATGTTTTGCTTCCATTCAGTAAATAGTAACCATTTTTTTTCTCCGCAAAAGACTTCATACCTGCAGCATCGCTTCCCGAAGAAGATTCGGTCAATCCCCATGCGGCAACTTTTTTACCGGCAATTAAATCAGGTAAGTATTTTCTCTTTTGTTCTTCATTGGCAAATCTAAATATATGATTTGTGCCCAGTCCGTTGTGTGCAGCGACAGAAAGTGAAATTGAAGGATCTATTCTCCCAAGTTCCTCAACTATTATTACGAATTCAACATAACCAAGTCCGGCACCACCATATTCTTCAGGGAAAATTACTCCCATAAAACCAAGCTCACCAAGCTGTTTAATAATTTCCATAGGAAATTCCTGCGACTCGTCATATTTCATGACAACAGGACGTATATTCTTTTCAGCAAAATCACGAATAGTTTTTTTAATTATCAACTGATTTTCATTCAGTTCTATAAGAAACGGATTTTCCAGTACTTCCATTTTTAATTTCCTTTGATTTGTTATTCTCCCTGATTTTTGTACTTCTCTATAATCTCTTCTGCAATATGATATGGTGAAAGATTACCAAGAACCACTTTATCGATAGACGAATTTAATGATTTTTCTCCAGTTCCGCTCCATAATTCCTCTCTTATTTTTTCTTCAACAATATTGCGAATTCTTACTTTGGTTCTTTCTTCTCTTCTTCTGAGGAATTTATTTTTTTCGTATAAATGATTTTTATGTTTATTTATTTCTTCGGCTATCTCTATTATTCCTATATTTTCAACTGCTACAGATTTAATAATATCCGGCAGCCAGGAATTTTCATCGTGTGCCTTCATCATCAATATTGTTTTTAATGCTGTTACTGCCTGCTGTGAACCTGGTCGATCGCTTTTATTTAAGACAAAAAAATCGGCTATTTCCATTAATCCTGCCTTCATTGCCTGAACAGAGTCGCCGGATTCAGGCACAAGGACAACCATTGTTGTATCAGCAGCATTTGCAATATCCAGTTCAGATTGGCCAACACCGACAGTTTCCAGAATAATATAATCAAATCCCGCACTATCCAATACATCAGCGGCATCAATTGCTTTCCTACTTAATCCTCCCAGGCTGCCTCTAGTTGCCATACTACGGATGAATACACCTAAGTCCTGTCCAATATCAGACATTCTAACCCTATCTCCGAGTAATGCCCCACCAGTGAAAGGACTAGTGGGATCTACAGCAATAATTCCTACTTTCTTTCCAAGACTACGATAATATTTTGTAAGCTGATTTGTTATTGTACTTTTTCCTGCACCCGGCGGACCAGTGACTCCAATTCTATATGCGTTACCCGTACCAGAATAGATGGATTTCAGAAATTCAGCAGATTTTGAATTATTAGACTCAACCACTGAAATAGCCCGTGCTATGCTTCTTTTATCTCCGATGAGAAGTTTATCTTTTAATGAATTCACTGACATTTTTCTATAAGTTTCTTTTAAAATATTCTATAGTATTTGTCAACCCCTCTTCTAATGAAGTTGAAGGAGCCCAACCGAATATTTGACTTAATTTTCCAGAGGAAATAACGCTTCTCAATTGTTCGCCAGGCATTGCAGGTCCGTGTTTTTCAACCTGACCTTTCCCAATAATATTGTTCATCTTGTTAAATAATGTGTTCACATCAGTTTCTTTTCCGGTTCCAACATTATAAATATCGGAACATTCATCTTCCAAAGTTAGAAGGTTTGCTTTTACTACATCTTTGACAAAAGTGTAATCCCTCGTCTGTTTACCGTCCCCGTTTATAACCGGCTGTTCGCCCCGCAAGAGTTTTTTTGAAAATATTGCTACAACCCCGGCCTCTCCATGGGGATTCTGTCTGGGACCATAGATATTAGCATATCTAAGGATAGTATATTTCAAACCATATTGTGTTTTATAAAAAAACAAATATTTTTCCACTGAAAGTTTAGAAATGCCATAGGGAGATAATGGGGATGTAGGGTGTTTTTCATCTGCCGGGAAAAATTCCTGTTCTCCATAGATAGCTCCTCCTGTAGATGCAAACATAAATTTTTTAATTCCACTCTTAACCGAATTCTGCAATAGATTTATTGTACCGATTATATTTATATCAGCATCGAATGAAGGATCTGTTACGGAACGTCTAACGTCCATCTGGGCAGCATGATGATTTATTATGTCGAATTTTTCTTTTTCAAACAATTCCGAAAGATTTTTATCCCTTATATCGGCTTTAACGAAAACTGCTTTAGGGTTAATATTTTTCTCAAATCCTGAAGAAAGATTATCCAGGATATAGACAGAATGTCCCACTTCGATTAATGCATCGGCAATATTTGAGGCAATAAATCCTGCACCTCCGGTTACGAGTATCTTCAACATTAAACCTTATATAAATTTGTGTCATTAATATATTTTAATACATTCTGCGGAACAAGGAAGTTGACAGGCAATCCCTTTTTGACGCGTTCTCTTATTTCAGTCCCGCTTATATCTATCCTTGGAGTTTCAAGGAAAATTGCTCTCCGGATATAGTTGTTATCACATTGAGTATTCTCATCAAGTTTTCTTCTTAATACGATTATCGCAGCAATATTAAATATCTCTTCCGGAGATTTCCATTGATCGAAGGTCATTATATTATCCTCGCCCACAATCATTTCAATATCGTCATAATGTCGTTTCATTTCTTTCAGGGTATCAATTGAATAGGATACGCCCTGTTTTTTGATTTCATAGTCAGTACAATCGAAATAAGAGACGCCTTCAATCGATAATTTTAACATATTTATACGATGTTCAGG
>DATICR010000080.1:0-4720 GCA_035456745.1 Ignavibacteriaceae bacterium | reverse complement strand
TCCAACACATAAAAAAGGATAATGATACACTTCCGACATTGGCGGGAAAAATTGTCCCGGATGAATAAATAACCATTTGAAAAACAAGAAAAGCAGGTTACCACCAAATTCCAGTTGAATACCGGTTTTACCATAATCAGGAGAAAGGTAGTCGGGATGAATCGACAGAATATATTCCTGTCCGGGTACATTTAGAAAACCATACATTAAAACAATCAGACATGCAAAAAAGCCGGCAAGAGGACCCGCAACACCAATATCAAACATTGCTCTTCTGGTTGGTATAGGTGATTTGGTTCTGATTACTGCTCCCATGGTTCCAAAATTAATGAAGCCCGGAATATTGGGGAAAGGGATATAATAAGGAAGCGTTGCATTAACATTATGGTATTTTGCGGCGAAGTAATGTCCGAATTCGTGAAAGGTAATTATAAACATTATGGAAATTGAATATGGGAGTCCAATCAGGAGATGGCGGAGTTCATATGGACCCATCATTCCACTGGTCCACTCTGCACCGGCAATTGTTGTAGTGATAAATGTAATAATGAATAAACCGATATGAAGAATTACCGAATTCTTTTTTTGTTTTATTCTGTAACCGGAGATATCTGTCTGGTCTGTTTTATAATAGTCTGACATTATAAATCGAGATTAAAGCCTATTGTTGCGTAAGATTCATTTAAGTTATAATATTCACCATGAATACTCTTACCAGCAAAATATGTAATAGCCAGGCTTAATCCACGTGATTTGTAATCCCCGAATTTTATTCCCGCCGTTAATATATTGCTTCCCGAATACTTATTAATTTTTTCCAGCTTAAAATTGTATGCAATGAATGGAAATATACCTTCAAATTTTAAATAGTAATAGTCAAAACCCAGGTAATAAATTGCCCTGTTTACATCAACGGGTTTACGGTGAACCAGATATGTAAAACCCGTATAAAATCTTAGACTATTAATACTGTAGTAAGGAAATAGTTCGATAAACTCTCTTGTATAAACAATTGCAGGTCTTCCGTAACGCCAGTAATTAATTTTGTAGTCATACTGTCCATCTACAAAGTGAGCACTTATATGACTTAATCTGAATCTAAAACCATATTCATCATCATTATCTGCAATTTTGTATGCAGAATTAACCCCAAAAAGATAATCAATTGTCTCCACCGGAAAATGAAATTCACTTTCTGCCCGAAGTCTCGTATAAGTAAACAAATCCATCCCAAATGATAACGTCGCGTTTTTATAATTGAGATGAGCAAAATCTGTTGAGCGGCCTATATCCAACCTTATCTTCTTCCCCCCTGCCTGAAATTCAAATCCCGCTTTAGGTTCCAGAAAATTTGCCGTGAAAGGTTTGACATTAAGATCCGAAGGAAACCAGGTTGTGGTTTGGGAAATGCCAGGAGGTGTACACATTAATAGTATAGTTATGAGTAAATATTTTTTCATTTTGAATTTGCGAATTTACGAATTTTCGTAATAATTGCAGAATTTATATGATTAGGGAATTGAATTGGTGAATTTTGGAATTGGTTTCTGGCTAATATCCAAATTGGTAATTCTTCAAAATATGTGGATAAATTAATTTACGAATTTGCAAATTTTCGAATTCCCGAATTCAATTCGAAAATCCGTCAATTCGTTAATTTATAAATTTTCTCATCTTCTGCTTAACCAATTTATTAAACCCATACTTAAATTTTGACTCGAGGCTGGCAACTGCGTACGAGTTCGTCGGAAAGGCAAAGGATGGTTCGAAGTAGCAGTTCACTGTACATCCCTGGCAGTAATCAAATCTTCCTTCCATCTTCTGAAATTCTCTTACTATCCCGGAAGTCCTTATTTCTTTGATTGGTTTATCTATCTTTATTCTATGATGATCAAAATGATAACAAGGAAGAATGATTTCATTATACGGAGAAATGACTATTACGCGTGAGACGGCCTTGCAGGCGGGATTTTTAATATCATTTCCGCCATCTCTTCTTAATTTCAGAAACCCTTTGTTAAGATAGACGTCCGGTTTCCCTTCAGCATATTCTTCAATAAAATTTATTGCTTCATTATTCAAACCGGGATTTCCAAAATAAGAGAATACAGGATTTACAAGAAGCACAAGATCATACTTTTGAGCAATTTCGTGCATCCGCGGAAGTTTATGATATGTTTCATTTGTAACTGTAAAAAGGATATCAGGAAACTCACCGAGTGATCTGGCGATATCAATACTCTTAATTACAAACTTATAACAATCAACTTTTCTGATCTGATTATGTTCCTCCTCATCCGGAGAGTCCAGAGAAAAATGAAGCAGATCAATTTTACCCGCAAGCTGCTCTGCAAATTTTGGATAGAGCAAAGCGTTGGTTGTTATACTTGTCTGCATTTTGAACTTTTTCGCATACTCTGCCATCAGATGAATTTCTTTATGCAATAATGGCTCTCCACCGGTGAGATCGATAAATTTTACTCCGAGCCGGGAAATCTGCTTTACATTTGACTTAAAATCTTCAAGCTTAGCGAAGGGGGTATTTATAAAATTATCGTGTGCAGCAAAATGGCAGAAAGTACAGTAAGCATTACACCTGTATGTCACATAATAATTACACAGAAGAAGCATTATATTCTTTACCTTTCCACACAACTTTCCTGCTGCTTAATACAATAAAAGGCAGAATGATAACATATACAAGAAAATAAATTTCAAAATGAATAAAATATTTCAAATTCTGCTTAATGTCGAGTCTGCTATGAATGGGAAATAATACAAATAAATCGATGGCAATTTTGAAGACTGCCAGGTAGAGCCAGACTCCAGTGAAAAATACAGGCGTCAAAAGGACGCAAAGATTTACTATAAATCCAAACGACATTATAATAAACCCACGGAATGGTACCGCAAGCCCTCCTATCCCCCATCTTTTTTTCTGCAGAAAAAGTTCTTTTAAGTCCAGGCATGGTAAGGAAGTAACGAGAGCGTTTTTATCCAGAGGGAAAATTACCCTATATTTTCCAAGAAGATAAATTGCTCTGAGCAAACTAAAATCCTCCGTTACACTGAAAGGCAGTTTTGCATAACCACCTGTTTCCTCATAGGCCTTTTTGCGGTACGACATATTATTTCCGATGCAGCTTATCGGGTATCCAAGATTTATGGTTCCTGCAGCGACAATGAGCAGATAAATAAAATCAATTGCCTGCATGCCGCTGAAACCATTATAAGCTGTCTGGGTGGTAAAGCCGCTTACGGCTGCCACGTTACCCTGGTAATATGAACAAATTGTTTTTACCCATTCAGGGTTTACTTCGCAATCTGCGTCAGTAGTTAAAATAATTTTGCCATTTGAGATTTTTATTGCGCTGTCGATAGCATTAGCCTTCCCCTGTAAATTTTCTTTTTCCGGATTAGCAATTATTCTCCTGAATCTTTTCTTATCCTTTATAAATTCATCTACTATATCGGCTGTGGAATCTGTAGAATATCCGTCGGAGATTATTATTTCAAGTTTATCATCAGGGTATTGAAGTCTGGCGAGTGAATTAAGACACCGAAGTATATTTTTTTCTTCGTTTCTTACTGCTACTATTACCGTTGCTTCAGGCAGATCTTCATCTTTAATTTTCGGAAAGCTTTTATTTATTCCGATTATAAACAAAACCGATTGAATAAAGTATCCGCATAGAAATATCAGGAAAATTATCTCAAGCATTCGGCAGGATCTCCTATTTGGAATCCTTTATACGAACATTCATTAATAATATATTGAATCGAATCGGCTATAATGTCTTTGCTCCTAAGACTGTCATGTAAAACAACTATTGAATTGCGCGTGAGATATTTATTCACTGCAAATTTAACAACATTTATATCATTCTGATAATCATTTGTAAGCAATGACCACATTATGATTTTCAAATTATTTTGCTTTAATATTAAAGAAGACGACAGGCTGAATTTTCCATACGGTGGTCTGAAATATAAAACTTCTTTACCGGATTGTTTTTTTATAATACTATTAAACTTTTCAATCTGCTGAATCAACTCATTACGATTTAATTGTGGAATTGCTTTATGATTGAAAGTATGATTACAGACAAGATGACCTTCATCCACTATTCGTCTGTAAAGTTCAGGGTATTTATAAATATTCTCCCCCACACAAAAAAATGCTGCTTTAATTTTATATGAAGATAAACATTGAAGTATTACCGGCGTTGTTTCAGGAACAGGTCCATCATCGAAAGTAAGAAGGATTTTATTAATATTCGATTCCCACTGGAAGGAAGGGAAAATTTTTTTGATAAGGTAAGGGGGATTGAACTTATACTTCATGACAGTAAATATAACGAATTGGGTAAATAAATTAACGAATTGACGAATTCGCGGATTTGCGAATTGAATTAGGGATTACAGAATTAAAATGCAAAGGACATCACTTTCCTCCGGGAGAATTTTTACTTGAACAGTAAAGAATTGTTCAAAGAAAAGAATAAAAGTAAAATTACTCAAACACCGCTAATAGGCATTTACAAAAACATTAAGAAATCTGCTGCCACGGTTTGGAAATTAAAACGCGAACCTGACCGTGGCAGCCCAGATAAAGTAAAATTACTCAAACACCGCTAATAGGTCTTTATAAAAACATTAAGAAATCTGCTGCCACGGTTTGGAAATTAAAACGCGAACCTGACCGTGGCAGCCCAGATAA